>JAHQVI010000155.1 GCA_019634405.1 Hyphomicrobiales bacterium | reverse complement strand
TGACCTGCTCCCCGTAGTGCCCTCGCTCATAAGGAGAGTCTGTTCTGGTTATGCCCCTGATTGGGGCGGGTTGCAAACTCGATCGGCGTGAGCCCCTGGAGGCTCGAATGCGGCCGTTGGGTGTTGTAATCGATCCGCCAGGCTTCGAGGATCCGGCGAGCGTCCTTCAGTGAGCTGAACAGATGCTCGTTGAGGCATTCGTCGCGCAGTCGACCTATGAAGCTCTCTGCAAAACCGTTCTGCATCGGCTTGCCCGGCGCGATATAATGCCAGTCGACGCCGCGCTCCTGCTGCCAGGCGAGGATCGCGTTCGAGGTCAGTTCCGTGCCGTTGTCGCTGACGATCAGGCAGGGCAGCTTGCGAAAGGCGCCGATACGGTCAAGTTCGCGAGCAACACGTCGGCCAGACAAAGAGGTATCCGCCACAAGAGCCAAGCATTCTCGGCTGAAGTCGTCGACCACCGCGAGAATGCGGAAGCGCCGGCCATCGACAAGGCTGTCGGCGACAAAGTCCAGTGACCAGCGCTGGTTGCGCCCCTGCGGCAGGGCCAGCGGCGCCCTCGTGCCGAGCGCCCGTTTCCGTCCGCCACGCTTGCGAACCGTCAGCTTCTCCTCCCGGTACAGCCGGTAGAGCTTCTTAGCGTTCAACCGCATCCCTTCCCTGGTGAGCAAAATATGCAGCCGCCGATAGCCGAAACGCCGGCGCTCTGACGCCAAAGCCCGCAATCGCTCGCGAATGGCCTTATCGTCCGCCCGCTTGGGCGTATAGCGATAGGTCTTCGGCGCCATGCCGACCAGGGCACAGGCTCGGCGCTGCGAATAGTTCTTCTCCTGGATCGCCCAGTCCACGGCCTTTCTCCTCGCCCTGGGCGTCAGAAGTTTTTTCCGAGCAACTCGCGCAGCGTGGCCATGTCGAGCATCGATTCCGCCAAGAGTTTCTTCAGCTTGGCGTTCTCTTCCTGCAAAGCCTTCAGACGCTTGGCGTCGGAGACCTCCATGCCGCCATACTTGGCACGCCACTTATAGAAGGTTGCATCGCTGATGCCGTGCTTGCGGCATAGCTCAGCGGCCGAAAGACCTGCTTCGTGCTCCTTCAAAATCCCGATGATCTGATCGTCCGTAAACCGGCTCCGCTTCATCCCTACATCTCCATCCTTGGCGAACAGAGACTAACCTCAAAACGCGGGCATCTACGGGGAGCAGGTCAAGGCTTCAATCTGTGTTTTCCAGCAGCGCAATGACTCGTTTGGCAACGCCGGGATCAGCGTGCCAACGCTATGGCCAAGAAGATATGTTTTCCTGAAGCCGCCAAAGCGGTTCTCGCCCAGGGCATTTGTCCAGGAAAGCGCATCCGGAAAATGATCGCTATGACCGGAGGCTTAATAATCGCCATCACTTGTGCCGCATCCGCGCTTGCCATAGCTGACCGAGGTATACCCTGCCTTCGGGAGCCTTCGGGAGCCTTCGGGAGCCTTCGGGAGCCTTCGGGAGCCTTCGGGAGCCTTCGGGAGCCTTCGGGCCAGCATATTGAAGATGTTGAGGGCCTCGCCTTTCATCATTTCGGTCAGGCGGGCCACTACTGTGCAGCATCAGGATGACTGAGGACGTGTTGCCTGATTCGAGCGTAGCCAACATGTTATGGAGAGCAAGGCCATTATTCGTGACACTAACGTCACCTTGCATCGATTTATGCTCTTGCGGCGCCGTCGCAGAATAGACAAAACAATGCGTTAACAATTAAAAGGTAGCATTGTAAGCTAGGGGATGTACCAAAGAAAAACCGGGCTCGCGATGAACCCGGTAAGTACTCTCCTCCCACATGACCTGGGCCTTAGCCTCAGTTCAATTTGGCGCTGACATCCTTAATGCCTTGTGTCACCAAATCTTCTGCCGATTGTCCTTGAAGTTCCCCCGCAAGAATGGTCTGTGCAGCCGTGATTGCAACGTCCGCCGACCTGGAGCGAATATCCTGAATGGCTTGCTCCTCTGCACGAGTGATTTTTTCTTCTGCCAGTTTCATCCGCCGCTCAAGTGTTTCCTTGAGCGATTTTTTGGATTGTTCAGCGAATGTCTGGGATTCATTCCGTGCCAATGCGATAATGTCTTCTGCCTCTTTCTCGGCGTCGCGTCGCTTCTGCTGATAATCGGCAAGAATGGTTTGAGCTTCTTCTCTAAGGCGGCGGGCCTCATCAAGCTCAGCCTTGATCTTGTTGGCTCGGCTGTCCAACGCTTCGGCGACTTTTGACGGTATTTTATAATACACAAGCAGTGCCACAAAGAGGATAAAAGACACGAGAACCCAAGTATCGGGGGAGGCCAGCATAACACACCTTTGCTAATTGCCAAGAGCTTCTTGTACAGCCCCGGCCACGGAACTGCGATCAACTTGTTTGCCTAAAAGATGGGCAACCAGTTCTTCGGCTAATTCAGTGGCAATTTCGTCCGTATGGCTGAGTGCCGAAGCTTTCAACGCTGTGATACTTTTTTCCGCATCAACCATTTTCGCATTAATACGGCTATCAACTTCCGCACGCTGACGGTCGATTTCGGCGCCCATTTCCTCGCGCGCCTCGCGTACAATCTGCTGCGCGCGCGCCTTTGCGTCGGCCAGCGCCTTTTCATAGTCGGTGATGGCTTTGTCGGTTTCCTCGCGCAATGTCCGTGCGGCGGCAAGATCGGCGTCGATGCGCGCTTGCCGTTCATCGAGAATGTTGCCGACGCGCGGCAGAGCAACCCGCGACATGAGCAGGTAGAGAACAACGAAGGTCAAACCCAGCCAGAAAAGCTGTGGTGCGAAATCCAGAAAATTAAGCTGCGGCATGACCGCCTCTCGTGAAGAGTGTCCAAAGCGTCAACGCCAAACCCGCTCCGGTCGGGCCGGAACAGGTATGGCAAACCAGAATGTCAAACTTCGCTGATCAGAATGCGAAGAGGATCAGAAGTGCAACGACGAGACCGAAAAGACCGGTCGCTTCGGCCAATGCGAAGCCGAGGAGAAGGTTCGGGAACTGACCCGGTGCGGCCGATGGGTTGCGCAGAGCGCCGGCCAGATAGCTACCGAAGATGTTACCGATGCCGAGGCCAGCGCCGATAAGAGCGGTTGCGGCGATACCTGCACCGATGAGCTTAGCTGCTTCTGCTTCCATTATAAGTCTCCTTGAGTGAAAGGCTGTGGAATTGAGTTTCTTGATTAGTGATGCATGTGAAGTGCATCGTTCAGGTAGATGCAGGTCAGAACTGCAAAGACGAAGGCCTGTAGAAAGGCGACCAGAATTTCAAGGCCGGTAAACGGAACCATGAACAGAAGAGGCGCCCAGCCGCCGACAACGCCGAGGCCGACGACGAAGCTGGCGAACACTTTCAACATCATGTGCCCGGCCATCATATTGGCGAAAAGCCGGACGGACAGGCTGATCGGGCGGATCAGATAGGAGATTGCCTCAATCACGATCAGCAGGGGCAACAGCGCAACCGGCGCGCCGGAGGGCACGAACAGTTTCAGGAAGCCCGGCCCGTTCTTGATGAAGCCGACGATCGTCACCAGCAGGAACACCATCAGCGCGAGTGCGAAGGTCACGATTATGTGGCTGGTAACGGTAAAGGAAAACGGAACCATCCCCAGCATATTCAAAGCGAGGATAAAGGCGAAAAGCGTGAAAATGAACGGGAAGAACTTCATGCCTTCCTCACCGCTATTTTCGCGTACGATCTTTGCAACGAACTCGTAGAACAACTCGGCAGCGGATTGTACGCGGCTTGGAATCAGCGAGCCGCCGCGCATGGCGTAGATAAAGAAGCCGACGATCAGCACGACCGCAATGGTCATGAATAGCGAAGAGTTGGTAAAAGAGAGGAAATCGAACGTATGATCGAAATGCTCTGGCTTCGTGCAGTTTGCGCCGGTCGGATCATAACAGTTCCGGAAATCGATGAGACGTTTGATTTCAAACTGGTGGACAGGATCGATACCACCACCGCCATGCGCATCTGCGCCATGGGCGGCAGCGCCCTCGGCGGCGTGGCTATCAACGGCCGGTGCGGCATGTTCTCCGCTCTGCACCTGAGCCAATTTCATTTCTTCAGCGGCGACACCCGTCATCAATCCCTCGGATTTGCTGTTTCCTGCAATTGCCTAGCTGCTCTTACCGAATTGCGTAGCCCTGCGGCAATACCCAAAAGCAGAAACACAATGAGTAAAATCGGCGCAGTCCCCAACCAGCTGTCGAGCAGCCAGCCAAGGAAGCCGCCGACGGCGACCCCCGCGACCAGATCCGTAGCGATCCGGAACGCGATTCCCATGGCTTTTCCGCGTGCGACGTTTTCCTTGTCGGTCTGCGGCTTGATCACTTCACGATCACGCACATCAAGTTTTTGCTGAAGCTTGTCCAGCCGCGCCTTGATATCACTGTAATCGGCATCGCCGTCGTCGCGGTCATTGTCACCGCCGGACGTTGATTGAATCATCGGAGCCCCGGGAAGCGCTGCATCGCATGAAACAGCCAGAATTCTCGCGCGACCTTAATGCATGCAAGCTGAAAGGGAAAGCGTGTTTGTCATGCTTTTTCCGGGCTTATACTGTTATCCGGCACTGTTTTTGCGCCTTCGCCCAGTGTCTTCTGCATCAATACCACGTCAAGCCAGCGCCCGAACTTGACGCCGACGGTTTTGTAAACGCCGGCTGGCGCAAACCCCATCATTTTGTGGAGCCCGATGGAGCCGTGATTCTCGCTGTCGCCGATCGCCGCGATCATTTGCCTGTAACCCAGTTTTTCGCAGCGGCGGATTAGCTCCGACAAGAGCGTTTTACCAATTCCCTGCCTTTGCTGGTTCGGAGCGACATAGACCGAATTTTCCACCGTAAAGCGCCAGCCAAACCGCGAGTGGAAATGCACCGCATAGGCATATCCGGCGATCTCGCCATTTTCGCTGATTGCGACCAGCCAGGGCAGCCCCTGCTCGCTTACCTTGTCTGCTCGCGCCCGCATGTCGTCCAGCGACAGCGGCGTTTCGTCGAACGTTCCCGCGCCGTAAAGCGTGTGGTGTTCGTAAATGGTTGTGACGGCCGGCATGTCGGCAGGTTCAATGTCGCGAATGGTTATCATCGTCAAGGGTTCCAGCTGAGGCGCAAACTTTATCTGCATAGGCATATGCGCGGCAACATCAAAGCCGATGACTTAATGCATGTTGACGCAATAGGACAATTGTCCTAAAAACCACAGATAGGACATTCGTCCTAATCTGTATGGGAACCGGCTTCATGGCTGACGGGACTTCAAGGCGTAACAAGATCATCGAAGCGGCGGACCAGCTCTTTTATGAGCGCGGATTCGAACATACCTCCTTTGCGGACATAGCTAGCGCCGTGAAAATTTCGCGCGGCAATTTCTATTATCACTTCAAAGCCAAGGACGAGATACTGGACTCCGTCATTGTACGGCGTCTGGCGGCCACGCGCGAAATGCTGGAGCGCTGGGAAAGGGAGGGCGGCGATCCGGCGAGCCGTATCCGCTGCTTTATCAATATCCTTATCGCCAACCGGACGAAGATCATGGCGCATGGTTGTCCCGTCGGTACGTTGACGGCGGAACTCGCCAAGCTGGATCACGCCGCCCAGGCCCGGGCCGGTGAGCTTTTCACGCTTTTTCGCGATTGGCTCGCCCGGCAGTTTTGCGCGCTGGGCCGCAAGAGGGACGCCGACAGGCTGGCCATGCATCTGCTAGCCCGCAGTCAGGGCGTCGCCTCGCTGGCCAATGCTTTTCACGATGATGGATTTATACGCCGCGAAGTCGAGCAGATGAATGACTGGCTCGATGCCAGCATCCGGGACGCAGCATAGCGGCGCAATCACGACAGGAACCGAGCGATGTTTATCATATTACTGAAATTCTCCGCAAATAAGAGCGCGGCAGGCCAGTACATGGACAGCCATAATGCCTGGATAAAAAAGGGCTTTGAGGATGGCGTCTTTCTGTTGACCGGCACAATCCAGCCGAAACAGGGCGGCGGCGTGATCGCCCATGGCGTGACGCGCGGCGAGCTTCAGGAGCGCGTGAACGCCGACCCGTTCGTCGCCAAGGACGTGGTCGCCGCAGAAATCATCGAGATCACGCCGGGCAAGACGGATGAGCGTCTGTCATTCCTGCAAGGTTGACGGGCGGCCTGGCTCAAAAGAGCGTGGATCGGCGCGGCCAAACGGCATTGCCGGCGAACGCAGCGAGATTGCTTCGGTCCGGACGCGGTAAATCAAGCTCAACAGAATTGTAACGAACATTCGGATGTGCCGGCGGCATAGGGTATCGCAACAGGACGAAAGATTGCGCTCTATGCCGGCGTGCCGCTGACACCGAACAGCAGATCTGTCGGTTGCCTTGTCCTCATCTTTGGCCGATGCGCCGTTACGGGCTTTCAGCCCAAGAGCGCGAAAGCAATGTGCGGAGCTGGTTGTCCAAAACATTCTCTCTCCGTTTCCAGAATCACGCTGCGGCGTTACTCTGACCGCCTGTCGGCACGAAAAAGGGTATCTATGTCATCCAACTCTCCAGGCTTCATCCATCTTCGCGTCCATTCGGCTTATTCGCTGCTCGAAGGCGCCTTGCCGGTTAAGCTGCTCGCCAAATTGACGGCGAAAGATGCGCAGCCTGCGCTTGCCGTCACGGACTGCAACAATCTGTTCGGCGCGCTGGAGATTGCAGAGACCTTCGCTGGCAGCGGCATTCAGCCGATTACCGGTTGTACGCTCGCCTTGGGGGCGCTGGAGGCGGAGAGCGAAGGCGGCAGCGGCTGGCAGAAGGGCAATGGCAATGGTCAAATGGACGCGCCGGTCATTGCCGGATCGGTTGCGCTGCTCGCCAAGGACGCCGAGGGCTACGCCAATCTGCTCAAGCTCACAAGCACCGGCTATCTTGAGCGCTCGGAAGCGGGCGTTACCCATATAACATGGGACGATCTTGCGGAGCATGCTGGCGGGTTGATCGCGTTGACCGGCGGTCCCGATGGCCCTGTTGACAGCGCTCTTCGCGGCGATAATCCGGCGGCTGCCCGTTCCCAGCTTGCGCGTCTGAAAGAGCTGTTCGGCAACCGCCTTTATGTCGAGATCCAGCGGCACGGCACGGCGGAGGAAAAGCGCGTCGAGCCGGAGCTTCTCAAGCTCGCCTACGAGCTGGAAATCCCGCTGGTTGCGACCAATCAGTGCTATTTTCCGCGCCAGGATGATTTTGACGCTCATGACGCGCTGATCTGTATCGCGGAAGGGCGCTATATTTCCGAAGACGACCGCCGGAAGCTGACGGCGGAACATTATTTCAAGTCGCGCGAGGAGATGATGGCGCTCTTCGCCGACTTGCCTGAAGCGCTTGAAAACACGATTGTAATCGCGCGCCGCTGCGCCTTCCGCCCGCGCACCCATCCGCCGATCCTGCCGCAATTCACCACCGCCAAGTCCGACAGCAAGGAAGCCGTCCTCGAAGCGGAAACGGATGAGTTGAAACGGCAAGCGCGGGAAGGTCTGGCGGAGCGCATGCGTGTGGTCGGTATGGCCGAGGGGCGTACCGAGCAGGACTACAAGGACCGGCTGGAGTTCGAACTCGGCATTATCGCCAGCATGAAGTTTCCTGGCTACTTCCTGATCGTTTCGGACTTCATCAAATGGGCCAAGGCATGCGGTATTCCGGTCGGTCCGGGCCGTGGTTCGGGGGCGGGCTCGGTCGTTGCCTGGTCGCTCTCGATCACAGACCTCGATCCGCTCCGTTTCGGCCTGCTGTTCGAGCGTTTCCTGAACCCGGAACGCGTGTCCATGCCGGACTTCGACGTCGATTTCTGTCAGGACCGGCGCGACGAGGTGATCCGCTATGTGCAGGAAAAATACGGCCAGGAACGTGTCGCGCAGATCATCACTTTCGGTAAGCTGCAGGCGCGGGCCGTATTGCGCGATGTGGGCCGCGTTCTGCAAATGCCTTACGGGCAGGTCGACCGGCTCTGCAAGCTGGTGCCGAACAATCCGGCCAATCCGGTCACGCTGGAAGAGGCGATCGAGGGCGAGCCAAAACTGCAGGAGGAACGCGACAAGGACCCGATCGTCGCGCAACTGCTTGAAATCGGCCAGAAACTTGAAGGGCTCTATCGCCACGCCTCGACCCATGCTGCCGGCGTCGTAATCGGCGACCGCACGCTCGACGAACTCGTCCCGCTCTATCGCGATCCGCGCTCGACGCTTCCCGTCACGCAGTTCAACATGAAATGGGTCGAGCCGGCCGGCCTCGTCAAATTCGACTTTCTCGGTCTGAAAACGCTCACCGTCATCCAGCGCGCCCTCGCCCTTATCAAGGAGCGTGGCGTCGATCTCGATTTCGCGACACTGGAGCTGGACGACAGGAAGACATATGAGCTGCTCTCCCGCGGCGATACGGTCGGCGTGTTCCAGCTTGAAAGTACGGGCATGCGCGAAAGTCTGCGCAAGCTGAAGCCCGACCGTTTCGGCGATATC
>JAHQVI010000154.1 GCA_019634405.1 Hyphomicrobiales bacterium | reverse complement strand
GTGAAAACATTGAGTTGATGGTAGAGCCGTTCCATAAGATTCCATTTGCGTGACATTTGACGTCGTGGCGCACAATAACCGAAAGCGGCCCTTATGGCATCTCAGAAGCGGACACCCCACAGAAATTGCTTCATTTGTGGCGAGAAAGTGCAAAGCCGCCATGTTTCAATCCCCGGCTGATAGGCTGTTAAAGAATATTCACAGGATCGCATGCCGAAGCATTACCATAAAACAGATCCAACTCATTGTTTTAACTGAATTTGTATCCTTTATGCCTCATTATGCATATTCAGAAACGTCTTGCCTTCTCTCAGCCACACCTTCGCCAAACGGCAGCGTTAGGCAAGATAATAACCGTAAGCGCTGAAATATTTCGCAATCCTGCGCCCGGCTTTAATAACGGGGACTAGAAATGACACCTATGAAACATGGAGCCGTAACTGCACTAAGTGCACTGGCTCTCGTGGCGTCTGTTTCGTTTGCCAAAGCCGCTGACGTCTATGAAGGCGGTAGCATTAAGGATGAACCTGTCTATTCGACACCTTATATTGGCTGGACCGGCTTCTATGTAGGCGGTCATCTTGGCGGCGTATTCGACGAATCAGACATTCTCGATGAAGAAGAAGTTTTCGCTGGCGGGTTCCAGCTCGGCTATAACCGGCAGCTCTCAGAACGTTTTGTCATCGGCCTTGAAGGCGACATGAGCTTTCTGGATGATGAAGAAGCAGAATATCTCAGCTCCATCCGCGCTCGTCTTGGCTGGTCGAATGGACCGGTACTGGCTTACCTGACCGGCGGTGTCGGCTTCCTCGAATTCGACGATGAAGATATCGACCCTGGCTTTGCCGTCGGCGGCGGTATCGACTACAAGATCCAGGACAATTGGAGCGTCGGCGCGGAAGCACTCTATTACAATTTCGAAGATCCTGATGATGCCGATGAGGATTTCGAACTTTGGACGGCGCGCGCACGTCTGACCTACCACATCGGTGGTTGGCGCTAAGCGACCAAATGCGAGTTGCTGAAACAGCACTTGCACGGCATAATTCAACAGCGTGGCGCAGCAATGCGCTGCGTTGTTTTTCGTTTTACAGTCAGCAAACCGCCTAATGTCCTGATTTCAGAGCCATAAATCCCAGCTTTCATTCCTCCCGGGCGCCAGCGCGCATTTGAGCGGCGTTTCAGCTCAACATTGATTGTAAGCATCCAGATATTATAAGAACGACGCGCGTCAATTCGACTAGCCATCACAAGCCACCACGTAAAAGGGGAAGAAAACATGGATCTGGGTGCGATTTCCTGGCAACTGCCAGCCGGCATCATCATGTTGACAATCGGAGGCGACCTGCTCGTGCGTGGCGCGGTGCGTGTCGCAACCGCCCTGAACGTATCGCGGCTGTTGATCGGGATTACCCTTGTCGGTTTCGGTACGTCCCTGCCTGAAATGGTCACCAGCATTCGCGCCGCCCTCGTTGGGTCGCCGGGCATCGCTGTGGGCAACATCGTCGGCAGCAACATAGCCAACCTCCTTCTCGTCATCGGCGCGGCGGCCATCATCTACCCGCTGGCGACGCCGCGCGATTCGGTTATGCGCAATGGCGGCATGGTTGCATTCGCAACGCTGCTTCTCGTTGGCATTGTCCATTATGGCGTTATTGATCGTGCGATCGGCGGGCTACTGATCGGACTTCTGATCCTGTATTTCGTCTACTGCTACGTACATGACCGCAGGATGACTGCGGCCAATGGCGGCAAGCCTCATGGCGACGAAGACATCCCGGAGTCCAATATTCATGTTGTGCTTGCGCTTCTGATGGCGATCGGCGGCGTCAGCTTGATCATTTTTGGCGCACGCTGGCTTGTCGATAGCTCCATCGAGCTTGCCCGCTTCTACAACATATCCGAGACGTTCATCGGGTTGACCGTTGTCGCAATCGGCACGTCGCTTCCCGAGCTTGTGACAACGATCATCGCGGCCCTGCGAAAACAGACCGCTATCGGTGTCGGCAATATACTCGGCAGCAACATTCAGAATATCTTCGGCATACTCGGTGTCACCGCCATTATCCAGCCGATTGAAATCCCCGAGCAGATTATGCGGCTGGACATCTGGATCATGACCGCCGCGACGGCGATTTTCCTGATTTTCGCCTATACGAATGCACGTTTGAGCCGGTTTGAGGGCCTGCTCCTGATTTCAGCCTATGCTGGCTATATCGCGCTGCTGACATATCTCGATGTCCTTCCTGTGCTGACGCGTGAATTGTAGTTGCCGGGCCAGCAGAGTTGACATGGCTCAAGCAGGAGAACAGGATTCTGCGTTAGGGACGGGAGTTGATGAGTTCCCGGCATATCGATACGACGAAAGACGAGTTCCCTATTTATCGAAGGTGGAATTACTTGGTCTCAACCCGAGCGGCTATTTCCCCTGGCGAAGCCGTCCGGGTTGTACAACCCGGTCCGGCGCCATCCAATACGCGGTGTTACCAGCCCCGCAAACGTCGAAAGGCTGCAGATGAGCTGACCAAACTGAAACAGTTCAATTGTTCTGAAATCAAGTATCCAGCGCTTGTATATCAGCAGCTGTCAATTGTGCTCCAGACCGGTTCATAGCACGCTCTGAAGGTCCCTTTTTCAGCTCTTCATCAAGTTCCATCATCTTAAATTCAACCTCCAAATCCTGCAGTTCAGAGGCTTTAAATTCAATTGCGTCCCGGTTTTGCGAGCGGTCTAAAGGCTCTTCCTGCATATCTCTGTCGAGCGCCATCATCTGAAACACATTGTCCAAATCGTCAAGTTCAGAATCATGAAATACGACCGCATTACGGTTTTGTGTGACGTCTGCCTCTGTTGGATCGGCGGTTTCTCGTTCAGTGTTGCGAACAGGATCCCTAACAAGCATATCGGTGCCAAGTTCAACTTCGTTAATGCGTTCTTGCAAATATCCAAAAATGCCAGCGTCAGCACCAAATTCAGTTGCACTGGAGTTCTTGTAAGGATCGATCGCAGCTTGCAGACCTAGTTTGTCTGACGACTTTCCACCCTCAAGGGATTGAAGGACGCTTAGTTTCTCGTGTTTGCCGGACCCAGGTTTAGGCAGAAAACCTGCCAATCCCGCTCCGGTCTTAGCTGTCTTGGCGCGTTGTGTCATAGGCATTGGAGGTTGCGTTGAATGTGCGGGCGGATTTTGGCGGGGCGGCGTGATTTTAGGTGGCATCTCATGCTCTCCAGAAAATTCTGATTAAGTCTTCGTATTCAGGTAAACCTGTATACCTTCATGGCGTGGAGAGTTCTGTGATGCAGATTACATTTTTTGCCAATGTTGCGCTTCCCGCAGATAGGGAAGTCCGGTCGCCTAGAGAAATCTCCGACGCCGCATGCCAGATCCGCAATGCGTTTGCCAAAAAACGTCGCCAATGAATGACAGCAAAGCGGGGGCGTTGCGTTCGGCTCTGACGCGGCCGCCTCCTCCGCTCAATTGTCCCGGCCAGGCTGGCGCGGTATGGTCCCGTTCTTCGGGAATGCCAGAATTATGCTCCATGGACGGGCCCCACCGGTTTGCCGGACCAAGCTCAATCGTCTCTGGTAGAGAGCGCCCTGTAATTGGCTGTGCAAAAGTGTGCCAGTGGAGCACCAGCAATAAGCGGTCATCTTTCCGGCAGCGAAACTGAGCTTGTAGCCCGCTTCACGCACGTAATTCATGAATGTTGGAGTTCGCAAACTCTTCATCGCGCATAACGCTCAGCGCTATGACCTCGCCGCGCGGGGAATATCGGCGGATCAGCCAGTAGACCCCGACCAGATCAAGCAATGCGACGGCCGCGCGATCGAAAAATCCGTATTTTGATGCACCGTGAGCACGCGGCCGGTCATTGACGGGAATTTCGCACACATCATAGCCGTGCCGGCGCGCCAGCGCTGGAAAGAACCTGTGCATATTGTCGAAATAGGGTATGGCGTGCGCCAGTTCAGCGGGCAGGACCTTGAAGCCGCATCCTGCATCCGCGTGACGTATCCTTAAGCGCGCGGCGACGGATCGTATTGGCAATGCGCGATGTATATTTTTTGGCCAATCCGTCATTGCGGCTCTTTCGAACGCCTGCATACATCATTCCATCCGAACCGGAAGCTATTTCCGGCCATAATTCAGCCAGATCGGCCGGATCATTCTGCCCATCGCCATCGAGCAAGGCAATCCAGCGCCCATTGCACCTGTCAAAACCGGTCTTGAGCGCGGCTGATTTCCCCGCTCGCCGGCCATGAGCGATCGCGCTGAGGCGTAAATGCCGCTCCATGCAGTCTAGAAGCTGCGGCCGGGTTTTGTCCGTGCTGCCGTCATCGACGACGATAATCTCGTACGCGCTCCCACGGGGCATCACCTGCTCAATTTCGTCGATCAGTTGCGGTAGATTGCCTTCTTCATTATGAACTGGGATGAGGATCGACAGGTCTGTCATGGGGGAAGCTTCCGAGATTACGCCGGAACACATGGCGCTTATAGCGGTCGGACGCGCATGATGAAAGACCGTTTGCAGGCTGGATATAACTGTATTTGCGGAAACTACGTATATAGATTAACGCTGGCGCAATGCAGTTAACAATCAATGATGATCGCTGGACAAATAAGGGAAGAGAATGGCCTTGGAGCAAAAAAATCTGGATGAAGCCGCCGTTCGGGAGGCTTACCGTCGGTGGGCTCCGGTTTATGACGGCACGTTCGGGCTGGTCGCAACTGCGGGACGCCAAAAGGCCGTTCAACTGATCAATCACCGGCGGGGGACGGTGCTGGAAGTTGGCGTCGGCACCGGCCTGACGCTCCCGCATTATGCGCCATATCTGAAGATCACCGGCATTGACCTGTCGACGGACATGCTTGAAAAGGCGCAGGACCGTGTCAACAGAAGCGGGCTGCTCAATATTGAAGGCCTCCACGAAATGGACGCCGCCGCGCTGACATTTCCCGATGAGAGCTTCGACACGGTTGTCGCCATGTATGTCATGACAGTGGTTCCTCAACCTGAGAAGGTGCTGGCTGAGCTTGAACGCGTGTGCAAGCCGGGCGGCGAAGTCATGATCGTCAATCATTTCAGCCAGGATCACGGCGCTCGCGGCTGGATCGAGAAAAAGATGGCGCCCTATTCCGAACGCCTGGGCTGGCATCCAATCTTTCCAATCGAACGCGTCATGGGCGCGGCGCGGCTTTCCCTGATCGAGCGCATACCCTTACGGCCGTTCGGCCTGTTTACGCTTGTACGGTTTCGCAAGTCGCGCTAGTGGAGCGAATTTTACATTTGTGTCCCGCTTACAGCTTGGGCCAACCTCAAATGTTGAATTCGAAAGCTCCACTGGAAACAAACAGTTGCAGTGCGTCCCAAGTGCCTGAGATTTGGACATAAGCGCGCGGCAAACGGGATCCAGATGTTAGCTGGGAACCACTCGGCGCAGTCAGCTTCGCGCAATCAAAATTCACGGCGGCCCGAGGCAAAAACAGCCCGATAGGGGCTGAACCCCGCACGCTTTACTTGACGGCCCATGCGCCCCCCCTTATAGACAAGACAGCCAATTGGCGGAGTAGCTCAGCTGGTTAGAGCAGCGGAATCATAATCCGCGTGTCGGGGGTTCAAGTCCCTCCTCCGCTACCAATCATTTCAATG
>JAHQVI010000153.1 GCA_019634405.1 Hyphomicrobiales bacterium | reverse complement strand
AGGGTTCACTTTTCCATCCATCTTTTGCCGGTGTCAGTCTCGGCCTGCTCCATGGTTCGCAACCAGACGCCTTTGTCGTCTGTCACGAGCCGACACGGAAGACGATGCGCGGCGTTCAGACGCCCTTGCCGACGATCCAGCAAGTTATCGATCTGACCGTACAATGCGGTGGGCTGACCAATCCCGGCATTCGCTGTGCTGGCATCGCCGTCAATACGCAGGCGCTTGATGAAAGCAAGGCGCAAGACGTGCTTCATGAAATCTCGAAGGCGCATGGGAACTTGCCGGCAACCGATCCGGTGCGTTTCGGTGTTGAAAATCTGGTCGAACGGATTGCCGCCGAGTTCGGCGGCGCGCATATGAACCGCGCCTAAGGAAGCGATGCAACTCATGGCTCACCTGTCGCTGACTGTTTCGATCGACCGTTTTCCAATCGCCGGACGCTTCACCATCTCGCGCGGAAGCAAGACGCAAGCCGTCGTTGTCACCGCAACCGTTTCCGATGGCGTCCATTCCGGGCGCGGAGAATGCGTTCCCTACGCCCGGTATGGCGAAACCGTGGACAACGTCGCCGGTCTGATCGGGGCGCAGACCAAACGGCTTTCCGAGGGGGCGGGCCGCTTGGAGATTGCCAGCGCGATGCCTGCTGGGGCCGCCCGTAATGCGCTCGATTGCGCGCTGTGGGATTATGAGGCGAGAGCATCCGGCAAACGCGTTTGGGAACTCGCCGAGATGGCTAAGCCGCGTCCGGTTACAACATGCTATACGCTGAGCTTGGGCGAGGCCGGCGCAATGGAGGCGTCGGCGCGAAAGGCGGCGCATTATCCGTTGCTCAAGGTCAAGCTGGGCGGCGATGGGGATGCTGAGCGGATTGCAGCGGTGCGGCGCGGCGCTCCGGATGCAAGGCTCGTCGTCGACGCCAATGAGGCGTGGACGCAGGACAATTTCAAGGCCAATGTCAGCGCATGCGAGGCGGCAGGGGTTGAACTGATCGAGCAGCCTTTGCCGGCTTCGGATGACGCGGCGCTGGAAACTCTTGGATCTCCGATTCCTCTGTGTGCCGATGAAAGCGCTCATACATCTGACGGTCTCGACCTGCTGGCCCGGCGCTATCAGGCCGTGAATATCAAGCTCGACAAGACAGGCGGCTTGACCGAAGCGCTAACCATGGCGAAGGCAGCCGGGGACCGGGGCTTGGAGATCATGGTCGGCTGCATGCTGGCCTCCTCGCTTGCCATGGCTCCTGCAACGCTGATTACGCCCTATGCCCGCTGGGTCGATCTTGACGGTCCGCTATTGCTGGCCGCGGATCGCATACCACCCCTCGAATATCAGGATGGCAAGATCCGCCCGCCGCATCGCGAATTATGGGGCTAGCGTATCCGTTTTGATCAAGTAGGAAATTGGCTCCATTTTCTCGTGTTCCTGATGAGGGCATTGGCGAAGATGAGACGCTTTTGCATGATTGCGGTCAATGCGATCCTGGCTGGCTTTCCTGCCTTTACTTGCTTTTCAGTGACGGGTTAAAGCGTGCGGCAACCAGAGCTGGCATATAAACGGTGTGCCGGATCAGCTTTGGAGCATCCATCGAAAAATATCCAGGCGACCGCTACGCACTACATTCAACCGAGATGTCGAAGGGTTCCCGGATTTCTTGATTCCCTGCCTGGAACGTAATCCGAAACGCAACATCCAAAACGTACTTGTAGTCAAATAAAGAGGCATTGAGTTCCCGTGAAGCCTGGAACAACGCCGGCAATCGCGAATTGAAAAGATCGTCCTTATGTATACATACTAATGGGATACGACTTCTAGCTTCAATTAAAGAATGAAGCAGCAAGCCAATAAAGAGGCCGGTAATGTCAGATCAAGCAGATCCCATCATTGCAGCAAAATACCCAGCCAAAGTCGCGCTCGAAGACGGTAAGGAATATCATTGGTGCCGATGTGGACGATCCAAAAGCCAGCCATTTTGCGACGGCTCGCATGCCGGAACGGGATTGTCGCCGCTGAAATTCATAGCCGACAAAGACGGCGACGCAGCATTGTGCCAATGCAAGGGCACAGCAAATGCGCCCTTCTGCGATGGCACCCATGCTCAACTTGGCAGCCTGTCCGAAGGCGATCCGGCCCCGAAACCCAGATCAAATATTCCGGTGGCCGTACCCACGCCCGAAGAGCCAACCGTAGCACGCATCCACGAACTGGCGCGCGACGGCTTGTCCAAGCTCGGCCATCATGGCGCGCTGGGCGCCATGGGCATTCCGCGCAAGGACCTGCCGCATTGGGACGACCTGCAGCTATTGCCCGCACAGATGGCGCGCAAGCCACTGATGGATGATGTCGAGGTTGGCGCTGACGTGACAATCGGACCACGGGCTGCCAAACCCTTGCGGTTGGAGATTCCACTCTTTGTATCCGATATGAGCTATGGCGCCTTGTCGGAAGAAGCCAAGACAGCGCTTGCCCGCGGCGCGCAGATGGCGGGCACCGGCATTTGTTCGGGCGAAGGCGGAATGCTGCCGGAGGAGCAGGCCGAAAATGATCGGTACTTTTATGAACTGGCTTCGGCGCAATTTGGCTGGGACCTCTCACTCGTCGAGCGTGTTCAGGCTTTCCACTTCAAGGG
The DNA here is from genome assembly GCA_019634405.1 of Hyphomicrobiales bacterium. Lineage (GTDB taxonomy): Bacteria > Pseudomonadota > Alphaproteobacteria > Rhizobiales > Rhodomicrobiaceae > JAHQVI01. The sequence continues at coordinate 11,806 of JAHQVI010000153.1, read as the reverse complement.
AGGGCAGGGCGCCAAGACCGGAACCGGGGGACATCTACCCGGCGACAAGGTGCAGGGCAAGATCGCCACAGTGCGCGGATTGCCGCCTGGCCAGGCGGCGATCTCGCCTCCAACCTTTACTGATCTGAGGACGCCACAGGATTTCAAAAGATTCGCCGATCAGGTTCGGGAGCGGTCGGGCGGAATTCCAATCGGCTTCAAACTCTCGGCGAACCATATTGAGGACGATATTGATTTCGCGCTTGAGGCCAGCGCAGATTATATCATCCTTGATGGCCGTGGCGGCGGCACCGGGGCAGCCCCTCTGATTTTTCGCGACAATATCTCGGTGCCAACCATTCCTGCACTTGCCCGCGCGCGCAAGCACATCGATGCCAGAACTGGCGGCGAAGTCACGTTGGTCATTACTGGCGGGCTGCGCATGCCAGAGGATTTTTGCAAGGCTCTGGCGCTTGGCGCAGACGCCGTTGCCGTCAGCAACTCAGCCATGCAGGCGGTCGGATGCATTGCGACGCGGATGTGCGAAACCAACAACTGCCCGGTCGGCGTGGCCACTCAGAAACCGGAGTTGCGTAAGCTTTTGAACGTGCAGGCGGGCGCAGAAAAATTGGCGCGCTTCTTTGGCGCCAGTGTTGAGCTGATGCAGGTTCTATCCCGGGCTTGCGGGCGCGATCACCTGTCAAAATTCTCACATAGTGATCTGATCACGTGGAAGAAGGACATGGCGGAGCTGTCTGGCGTCAAATTCGGAGGAGTGTCATGACCGATCTCGATTGGGTTAGCGCCGGCCCGGCGGATTTGCCTGAGGTGGGCATCAAAACGGTCAGCGCACGCACGGTATTTCCAGGGCAAATGGGCGGCTATGGACCGTCACTGCCCTCATCAGGGCGCGCCGCTCGGAGAAGGTTCGATCGCAGAGGGCGTGGATAGGAATTCCACCCGCTGACCGGCGCGCCGCAATGACGGCTTAGGTGAATGTGCGTATGTGCGGACGATTCACGCAAAAGGGCAAGGATCTGCCGGGGCTTGAGACCGTGGACGGCGATGCCTCCGTAGAGCATCGACCGCGCTATAATGGTGCGCCGAGCCAGGATTTCCGGGTGATCCGCCGCCATCCCGCAACCGGCGAATATCGCAGCGATCGCCTGATCTGGGGCCTCATTCCGCATTGGGTGAAAGAAGAAAATGGCGGCCGCCGGCCGATCAATGCCCGCTCGGAAACCATCGCGAAACTGCCCAGCTTCCGCTCGGCCTACGCCAGGCGGCGCTGCATCGTACCTGTGAACAATTTCTTCGAATGGCGCAGATCCAGACCGCCAAAAACGCCTTATGCCATTGGCATGAAAGACGGCTCGCCATTCGGTTTTGCGGGCATCTGGGAGAGCTGGACACATCCGGTTACCGGCGAGTTGATCCGCACATTCTGCGTCCTGACATGTCCGGCAAACAAGCTGATCGGCGAGATCCATGACCGCATGCCGGTGATCCTGCCGCTTGCCGCCTATGACCGCTGGCTATCGCCGGTCGAGCCGGATCCGCATGATCTGCTGAAGCCATATCCGCCGGAACTGATGCGGATGTGGGCGGTCTCGGCAAAGGTGAACTCGCCGCGAAATGACACGCCGGATATTCTGGCCCCGGCCGATGACGATTGATCCCCGAGATGGCTATCTTTAATTTTTGCTTTTCCGCCTAAACCCGACCCCGCACAGCCCGTTCTCGGTTGCTGTCTCTTTCGCCCGAATGTAGACGGCGCTCGGATTTGCCGGTTTGTGGCGCATCCTGCTTGCGAATTTTCCACTCGGAAACATCGGCAAGCGCGGCGCTGCTTGCATAGCCGACCCTCAAGCTATGCGTGGCCGACGCCAGTTTTGCAGCCAACTTTGCAACAAAATCGGACAGCTCTTGCGTCGAGCCGCTGATTGACAACGAACTCAATCTTCTCCGCGCGCAAACAGGCAAACGGCGCGGGCCGCCTCACTACCCCAGGGCGGACCGGCGCAACGCCCCGAAATCACCCGTATCCGCAACGGAGTTGCCGCATTACCGATTTGTTTTTTGTGCCTTGATCGGTGAATTTCGGCGGCCGCATATCGATTGGGCAATCCCAATGCGCGGATGTCATCCGCTCAGAATGTCTTGCAACCATTTCCCATCACCGTGACGGCATAGAGCGAGGTCGTCCCGCATATGAACAGCCGGTTGCGCTTGAAGCCGCCAAAACAGACATTCGCCACTGTTTCCGGCACCTTAACCTTGCCGATCAATGTTCCGTCGGGATCGTAGCAGAGCACGCCGCTTCCCGCACTGGTCCAGATACGCCCCGCCGTGTCCAGACGAAAACCGTCGAACATCCCCTCGCCGTCCGGGCAAACCGCGAACACCTCGCCGCCGCTCAGGCCGCCACCGGCGCCAACGCTGAATTTGCGGATATGCCGTGGACCGTTTTCGACATGCGTTGCGCCCGTATCGGCAACATAGAGAAGGGATTCATCAACGGAGAACGACAGTCCATTGGGACAAATGAAATTATTGGCTGCAATCGTGACCGCGCCACCGGCGGGATCAATGCGGTACAGATGATTGCCGCCAATTTCGCTGAGGGATTTATGGCCTTCATAGTCGCTGTCAATGCCGTAGGGAGGATCGGTAAACCAGATCGAACCATCGGATTTGACCACGACATCATTGGGAGAATTGAACCGCTTTCCTTCAAAACGATCGGCAAGAACCGTAATTGAGCCGTCGAACTCGGTTCGTGTAACGCGTCTTGCGCCATGCTCGCAGGAAATAAGACGCCCCTGCCGATCGACCGTGTTGCCGTTGGAATAGTTTGAGGGCTGACGGAAAACGGAAACGCCGCCATCCGTCTCGTCGTAACGGAGCATGCGTTCATTCGGAATGTCGGACCAGATCAGATATCGCCCCGCAGGGAAATAGGCTGGCCCCTCCGCCCAGCGACAGCCGGTATACAATTTCTCCAGACGCGCATCGCTGTTGATCAGCCTGCGAAATCGAGGGTCCAGAATTTCCAGAAAGTCCGTCAGCAACTCAACCATCTTTACTCCTGTGGCATGCACCAAATCAATATGTTCAGCCTCGCCTGACGATAGAAGCCAGGTTCATATCGCTACGCAATCGGAAACCAAGGCCCCGGTAGAGATTGATTGCCCTGCTATTGCTTGCATAGGCGTGCAGATAGGGCTGTTCGCCCCCGACACAGATTTCACCGGCGACATGTTTCAGCATCAGCCGGCCCAGCCCGCGCCCCCGAAACGCCGGATCGGTGCATAATCCACTCACCTCGGTATAGCCTGGCTGCTTCATCCGCTCGCCCGCCATCGCGATCAGGCGTCCATCGGACTTCACGCCCCAGAACCGACCGAAACATTGAGCCCTGATGGAAAACGGGCCGGGCTTTGTCATCATCGCTAGTGCGAGCATGGCTTCCGCGTCACTTTCGTCCAGCGGTGTAATGCGTTCGTCATAGACCCTTTCAAACACTCGATCTGCGATCATCTGAACGACATGCGCGCTCGGCTCTGCCTCGAAACCGCTGGGAACGATGATCTCGTCCGCCATAAATAGAAGCATCTTCTCGCCCGGAGCCGCAATCGCTTCGAGCGCATGAAGACTATCCCTGCCATCATCCACAGTCGCCGCAAACGGGCTGATAGATGACGGGTAGCGTTTTGCCAGTTCGCCGCCTTGCGAAAACTCTGCATGGCTTGTCGTCAGCGCTGTCCAGATCGGGCGATCAAGCAGATGTTTCATGGCCGTACTTTCTGCGCCGTCAACATACGCTTTGGCAAAGGTTTATCCGCCAGACCGTCTTCGATGGCCGCAAGCTGATCGAGCAGTGATCCCGACAGGGGGTCGCATAAATTCGCAACGGCGTTCCCGATCAGCGGCCATATCTCATCGCGGGACTTTTCGACAAGCTCACATCCTTTCGATGTCAGCGAAAGCACGCGGCGCCGCTGATCGTCGGCAGACTGCTCCATCTGCAGAAGGCCTGCCTTCACAAGAAGCGATGACGCCCGCGTTGCCGCCGGCTGCGTGATGCCGACCGCTTCGGCAAGCTCGCCGATGGACAGCGGACCGATCCTGTCAACGGCAACCAGGAGCGGATACTGGCTCGCCTGGATCGGCGCGCCCATTTCATCGATTATACGCTGCGAATCTATCTGCAATCGCTCACCGATCCGCTTCAACCGCGTCCCTAGGCATAAATACCCAAGCGAGCGAACAACATCTTCGACCATGTGCACCTCATGCAAAATTACATAAGACGTTATATAACCGTGCATATAAAATACTATTGAAAGCCGCGCAACAGGATTTTTCAATCCTGAGACAGCGCTGCCGCAATGGCGTATCCGGCTGAGTCGTGAAGCCTACATCGTCGCGCCGACAATCCACGGCACGAATTCGGCGTCGCCATAGCCGAATTGCTCCGACTTTGTCCTCGACCCTGACGCCACTTCGAGCAGGCGGTTGAAAATCTGCTGCCCCTTTTCCTCGATAGACACGCCGTCGAGGACATCACCGCAATTGATGTCCATATCGTCGATCATCTTCTCGTACATCGGCGTATTGGTGGCCAGCTTGAGCGAAGGCGAAGGCTTGCAGCCATAAGCGGAGCCGCGCCCGGTGGTGAACGCGACAATGTTCGCGCCGCTGGCGACCTGCCCTGTAATCGAGCATGGATCGTAACCCGGCGAGTCCATGAAGACGAAGCCCTTGGCGTTGGCCGGTTCGGCATATTCATAGACCGCGGTGAGTGGCGACGTGCCGCCCTTGGCCGTAGCACCAAGCGATTTTTCGAGGATGGTTGTCAGTCCGCCAAGCTTATTGCCGGGAGACGGATTATTGTTCATTTCCATACGGTTGCGGGCGGTGTAGTCCTCCCACCATTTGATACGCTCGACCAGCTTCTCGCCGACCTCGCGACTGACTGCCCGCCGCGTCAGCAGATGCTCCGCGCCGTAAATTTCCGGCGTCTCGGCCAGGATCGTCGTGCCGCCATGCGCAACGAGGATGTCCGAGGCGTAACCCAGAGACGGGTTCGCCGTAATTCCCGAATAGCCGTCCGAGCCGCCGCATTGCAGGGCGAGCGACAACATTGAGGCAGGAAGCGTTTCACGTTTCGACTGATTGACGAGCGGCAGCATTTCCGTGATCATCTCAACGCCTTGATCCACAGTCTTGCGCGTGCCGCCCACATCCTGAATCGTCATCGAACGGAAAGTTTCGCTTTCCACGACGCCATATAGCTCTTTCCAGCGCCCGATCTGAAAGCCTTCGCAGCCCAGCCCAACCATCACGACCGCGCCCATATTCGGATTGGCGGCATAGCCCCATTGCGTGCGCTTGAGCATCTCGTAGCCCTCGCCGTTAACGTCGAGCGCGCAGCCTCCGCCATGAACAAGCGGAATAACGCCATCGACATTGGGGAATTCATCCAGAATGCCGGATCGCGTTACCGCTTCCGCTATGAACCGTGCAACGCTTGCCGAACAATTCACGCTCGTCAGTATACCGATATAATTGCGCGTACCTGCCTTGTCGTTAGCGCGCCGAAATCCCTCAAAGGTCGCCGGCGCATCCGGCGCAACGACGCCGCCCTGATCGGCATCCGCGCTGAACGCATAATCGCGCGAAAAATCGCTCATCACAACATTCTGCTCGTGCACCCATTCGCCGCGTGCAATCTCCCTGGACGCAAAGCCGATGATCTGGCCGAATTTCCTGATCGGTTCGCCCGATGCGATCGTGCACACAGCAATCTTATGACCGCGCGGAACTCTGGTTGCGGCAATGAAGTCTTCTGCAAGCCGGTCCCCCTGTCGCACCTGATCGACCGAAACGATGACATTGTCATCGCCGTGAAGACGCAATGTTCGTGGGGTACCGCTCATGTAAATTCTTTCCTCGCCTTACGAAAACGCGCCGGTCCGCATCGCCGATCATTAAATGCCATAAATCATATATACGTCGTATCAGGCAGGGGGAGCAACTGGTCTGCAATGGCTGAACAAACAGAGGTTTAAGCGCTGGTCGCCGGTTCGACAGCTATCGTCTTAACCGTTGGATGTTGGCGTTGTATCTCTGCCTCCAGCTCGGCAATGCTTTTTTCGATTTCCGGCGTGGTCATCCGATCCTCGAATTCCGCGACGATCGAAACGATTACGTGCGTCGGGCCAAGATGCATCGTGTTCAACTCATGGCAGCGAATAATCGCGCTATTGGAGCGGATCGCCTCGCGGATACCATCAATAACATGCTGTCCGGCCGATTCGCCGATCAGGAGCGCCTTCGTTTCATAGGCAAGGAAGATGGCGACCACGGCAAGCAGAACGCCGATTGCAAAGGAAGCGATGCCATCGAAGATCGGCATGTTGTAAACGTCGGCCGCGAAGACGCCCGCAAGCGCGATAAGGAGGCCGATACAAGCAGCGCTGTCTTCGAGCAGCACCGTAAAGATGGCCGGGTCTTTGGACTGACGTATCGCTTTCACGAAACTCTGTTTCATGCCGTTTTCCGCGCGCTGCTGCTGTATCGCGCGGAAAGCGACATACCAGGCGGCGGATTCAATCAACAATGCGGCTATGAGGACAGCGTAACTGATGCCGGCGTTCGTAATAGGATGCGGTGAGGTGATCTGCTCATAGCCTTCGTAAAAAGCAAGCCCTGCGCCTACCGCGAATATGAGAATGGCGACAACGAAAGCCCAGAAATAGATTTCGGCGCTATAGCCGAAAGGATGCCGCTTGTCCGCAGGGCGCTGCGACGCGTTCATGCCGTAAATCAGCAATAGCTGATTGCCGCTATCCACGACAGAATGAATGCCTTCGCTGAACATGGCGGAGCTACCGGTCATTCCGGCAGCAACAAATTTCATGACTGCAATAATCGCGTTGCCTGCAAAAGCGGCATAGACAACATTTTTGCTTTTAGCCATGTATCAGCTCACCATTTTGATCTTAATCGGCAATTACGGGATCAAGCAAACCGCGCTCCAACAATTAAATACACGCCGCCAAGTTTGGTTCCGTGCGATGAACAGTCCGCAAAACGAATATCACATTTAATCAGACTGCAGCCTTCTCCTTGGGGTCGATTACCAGACGCGCAAAAGCTCTGGTGCTTCTCATCGCCTGAGCCTTCCGGCGAACGTAAAGCGGCCGCGCTACGGTTTTGTCCGTCTCTTTTGCTTCAGCACGGTCACTGCGCTTCCAGAGCCAGTCCCGGGCAAGCCTTTGAGCTTCGGCGATTTGCGCTACCGTCATTTCGTGGGCCATTTCCGCGCGTGCCTCCAGAGCGCCGTCATGGCCCATCATGGCTGCAAGGTTAAACCATTTATGCGCCGCTACAAGATCGTGCTCGACACCGCGTCCGGCTGAATAACGCATGCCCAACACGAACAGCGCGTCAGCATCGCTGTTGCGGGGCGGATCGATCGCTATGATCTCGGTTTTCGAATTGGTTTCGTCGGCGGGCTTCTCCGCTTCGGCAACAAGGTCACTCATTGAAATTTTCCCAAAAAAACACAGGCCCGAAGGCTAAACTCTCAAATTCGCAAACGCGCCCTGCACGTCGACTGCAAATCTAGAGGGTTATCGGAAAATTTCGGTAAAGCTGATCGATACAATCGAAATAATTCGATTAATATGTAAATATACTCAAGTTAACAATACTTATTCTTGAATAAGGAATGCTTTCACAACGCCCTGAAATAAGCACTAATTTTCTAACAATTCGGCAGCGTTTCATTCGATAATCAAAAGTTTCCATGAGGCGTTGGGCGTTTCGCCAGCGAGAAGATTCCAACCGCTCCATGGAAACGTCACCGTTTCCGCACGCTGCAGATCGCTAACCCTCAAGCCTGGATCGAGCTTTTTCATCTGCACAGCGATTCGCTCGACGGGCTGATCGTCGGACCAGACAATCGCACTTTTGCCGGCAAGGTTCGGAAATTCTTCGAGCGGTGGCTCATATCCGCGGTAGTCGCCCAGCGAAATCCGCGAATCCGGAAAGAAGCGATGGAGATTACCGCCCAGCTCGGCGCCATCTACGTATATTTGCCCACTCGTGAAACCGCGGCCTTTCATTGCCTCGGCCAGTTCCGCATAGGGAATGCCCCATCGGCAGATATTGCAGACAGGATGCTGTACGTACATGTTCGCTGCGCGCCCGAAGAAGGCGAAGATCGTGATGCCGATCGCCATGATGACGAAGCGGTCGATCTGCCCTGCGGGCGGGGCGGCATTGCGCGCCTGCGCAACCAGCCAGATAGACGAAGTCAGGAACAGCGGCATCAGCGCATGGGTTGGATAGCTTCGAATGCCGAAAATAACGGCCCCGGCAAGCAGCGCCGCGACGGCGAGGAACGACATATGAAGGAGGAGCTGCTCGTAATCAGGCTGCCGGTTGCGGTTCGGCAGGCAGCGCACCTCTCTCCAGATCGAAATCACCATGCCCGGGAAAAAGATCGGCAGGATGAAGATCAGCGGCGCAAGATACATCAGCGGCTCGGTGAACGCCCGCCGCATGCCTTTTAGCGCATCCCCCAGATAATTGGCGGCGCCAGGGTCAGCGACTGAAGGCAAGATCGCGCCAAGCCCTGCATCCGAGAAGGCCAGCCAGATATAATGCGGGGCCGCAATCGCCGCCATGATGGCAAGCGCAAGGATGAGGCCGGGCCGAAACAGCATCGCGCGAATCGTTGGCTGGAGCGAAGCTGATATCAGCAGCACGGCCAGAAACACCCAATAGATGGGCTCAGTCAGCACGCCAAGTCCGGCACATAGGCCCAGCAAGGCAAAATCCGCAATACGCCCGCGCTCGATCAGGCGAAGAAGCGCCCAGAAACTTGCGGCGACCGCGCACATCGCGCCGACCTGATGGGTAAAGCCTTCATGAAAACGCCAGCTTATCTGGTAGATGAGCGCCAGCGCTTCGACCGACAGGAACGCCCAGAACACGTCGCCCTTCATGACGCGGCGCGCTGACAGAAAAATAAAGGCACAAGAAGCCGTCAACAACGAATATTTCAGAAGCTGAAATCGGAACGCGCCGGGTCCGGTCAATTGCCCAAGCGCCCAGATGGCCCAGTCATAGAGCGGTGGCTGTCCCGGCAGATAGCCGAGCTGAAGAGTTTGCGCCAGAATCGCGTCGAGCGGGTCGTCCTCGCCAAGATTGAGAGAGGCGATCAGACGCGCCGCGACATGGATAACAGAATAAAGGCCGACAGCGATGATGACGCCGGTCAGGCTGTAAAGCTTGCCGGTCCTTGCCTGCGCAGCAAGATCTTGCGAAGGAACGGTCCGCTCCAGCACGCCCAGCCCCTTAACTGTTTGGAGAAATCTCGAACACGGTTGAGCCGGAGGTTTTTCGCGCTTCGAGGTCACGATGGGCCTGTGCGGCTTCGGTTATCGGATAGGTCTGGTTGATCTCGATTTTCACATGCCCCTTATCGATAACGTCAAACAGATCATGCGCCGATTCAAGCAGAGACTCCCGTTTCGCAATATACGCATTCAGCAATGGGCGTGTCGCAAACAGCGATCCTTTCTGGGCAAGGATCGAGATTTCCATTGGAGGAACCGGACCGGACGCATTGCCGAACGTTACCCATAATCCAAGCGGCCGGAGGCAATCGAGCGATGCCGGAAACGTGTCCTTGCCGATCGAATCGTAAACGACGTCCACGCCTTGACCGCCGGTGATCTCCTTGACACGCTCGACAAAATTCTCCGTGCGGTAATTTATGACATGCGTACAGCCAAGCGCCTTCGCGATCTCGGCTTTCTCTTCCGAGCCAACCGTTCCAATGATTGTCGCGCCCAGATGCGAGGCCCATTGCGTTGCAATCGTCCCAATTCCTCCGGCGGCGGCATGCAGCAACATCACCGTATCGCGACCGACATTGTATGTCTGCCTGAGCAGATACTGCACCGTCATGCCCTTGAGCATGGTCGCCGCGGCAAGTTTGCTATCGATTTCGTCCGGCAGCTTTACAAGACGGTTAGCCGCAACCAGACGCTCTTCTGCGTAAGCACCGATGATGCTTGCATAGGCGACGCGATCGCCCGGCGTGACTTCCGTAACGTCGGGTCCGACCTCCAGCACGACGCCTGCACCTTCCGCTCCAAGCACGAATGGGAGCTCGGGCTGCGGATAGAGCCCGCTGCGGTGATAGGTGTCGATAAAGTTCAGACCAGCATAGTGGTGACGTATTTTCGCCTGTCCCGGGCCGGGCGCGGGCACATTCACCGCTTCCCAGACCATCGCTTCGGGACCGCCATAATTATGAACGCGTATCGCGTGAGGCATCGGACTGCTCCAATCTTTGCTTTCGCCAGTCACAAGTAAAGCAGCAGGAACCGAATGACCAGCCTGCATTGAGTGACATGTGATTGCGCATTAACGGATTGGCGGATTCACAAGCAATGCAAGCCGGATCAGTTCGGTTCTGCTGGAAACGCCAGCCTTTGCATAGATCGACCTTACCTGCGAACGGACCGTTTCAGGCGAGACGCCTCGTAGGTCTGCGATTTCCTTGGCGGTACTGCCATGGATAAGTGCCTGGCAAACCTCTTCTTCCGCGCGGGACAAGCTGTAAATGCGCGCTAGACCGTCGATCGAGAATTCTGCGCTCTCATCTGGGTCAATAATATAGACCAGACTACCGGAAAACTTCGGCTCCAGTTCCGCATCGCTATCACGCAAAGGCGATACGACAATAAGAAAGGGTGTTCCGCCGGAAAGCCGCGAACAGGTAATCGAGATTTCCTCTTTAACGCCTTCCCCATTGGCAGTCTGCGCCGTGGCATCTATCGCAGCCTTCAGCTCAGCAGTCACATCATGGGATGTTGAAACGAGATGTCCTTCTCTGGACAAAGACAAACCGTCATTACTGGAAAAGATGCGCTGCGCCTCATCATTGCTGACAGCGATCCATCCCCTATCGGTGGCGACGCACATTCCTACACCGACCTTGTCAAGGGCTGCCAGTACAGCATGGTACCGCTGGCGCAGAACGTTGAAAGTACGTCCTATTTCAAGAGCTTTCGACAGATGCGGCACGGAAAATTCCAGCATCTGCCAAAACTCGGCAGGCACATGCTGCCATCGCTTGCCATGCTGAACCGTTATGTAATCTTTCCACGCTGTATGCGTATGCAACTGCGCGCCGGCCCGCGCCAATATACCGAAGTGCTGGCGAAGGTATTTCAGGTCCGGGCGGTCCGGATCATTTTCTAAATCCGGCCAGACTTCGAGATCTTTCCCCATATGCCGTGGAGGACGATCGCGTAAATAATCAGAGATAACTTCCTCATAATGGGTAAATTGATCCCCATAAGCCTTGAGGGCGTCACCACTGTACAGACTGCTCCAGGCTTGCAATGCGAAAGGGCGGTCGCCGAGGTCGTAAGCAATTATGATTGTACCGCGTGCCTGGTATAGATCCGTGAGCTCATCAAGCGCATGCTGCCATAAATCAGGCCGCAATGCCGCGTCATATATAGCGGGTAAAGCTTTAAGGACTCTAAGGGGCATTGCTTTTTTGGAGTCATCACTCTCTGTACGCGTATTCATGGCGGCTTTCATGAAGCCGCCACAAAACATGGCATAGAGAAAGGCAAACCCAATATCAACACATGCTATGATAAACATCAAAAATATTTATCATGTACACAATCTACGCAGAAATGCGTTCGATATCAGCTCCACAATCACTCAGTTTTTCTTCGAGACGCTCGAAACCACGATCGAGATGATATACACGATTGATTGTTGT
>JAHQVI010000152.1 GCA_019634405.1 Hyphomicrobiales bacterium | reverse complement strand
ATGGGCGTCATCGGCCTTCTCGGCTATCTGCTGATAAGAGCGAAAATTCCACTCACGCCGATCATCCTCGGGCTGGTGCTTGGGCCGACGCTGGAGAAAGAATTCCGTACCGCGATGATCATGTCGGAAGGCAAGCTCGATATCTTTTATGCCTCCCCCGTCGCACTCGCTTTTTTCGGCCTGATCGCCCTGATTATCGGCCGTCAGCTATGGGCCAGCGTCAACCTTTGGCGCAATCGCGAAAGCGCTGAAACGCCGGGACAGAAAAGCCAGGCGTGACGCGCCAAACATCAACAAATCGTGACGTCAGCCGGCGTCACGGGCCAGAGTGGCAAGGTGAGGCAGCATCGCGGAAAAGTCCCGGCCTTTGCCCTCACTCTGCACGAATTCGAGATACAGCGCCGCCGCTTTCCGCCCCATAGGCGTGGCAGCGCCGACTTCGTCCGCCGCCTGCTGCGACAATAGAAGATCCTTCAACATCAGCTCCGCGGCAAAGCCCGGCTTGTAATCATTGTCGGCCGGACTGGCGGGTCCAACGCCCGGTGCGGGACAATAGCTGTTCACCGACCAGCACGCCCCGGACGAGGCGGACACGACATCAAACATCTTCTGGGGGTCGAGCCCGAGCCGATCGGCAAGGACAAAGGCTTCGCACACGCCGATCATGGAAATCCCCAGGATCATATTATTACAGATCTTGGCCGACTGCCCTGCGCCCGACGCCCCGCAATGCACCGCCTTCTGCCCCATGATCCCGAACAGCGGCTCGGCCTTGGCGAAAGCCTCGCTCGCGCCGCCCGCCATGAATGTCAGCGTACCGGCCGTTGCGCCGCCAACGCCGCCTGACACAGGAGCATCAACCGGGAGCAGACCGGCCGCCTCCGCCGTGAGCGCCGCAGAGCGCGCCGATGTCACATCGACCGTCGAACAATCTATGACGACTGCCCCCGGCGTCGCATGTGGGATGATCTCCTCATAGACCGCCAGCAGCGCCGCGCCATTGGGCAGCATGGTGATGACGGTGTCTTGTCCCTCCGCCGCCTGCGCCGCGCTGGATGCGCGCACGCAACCCTCCACGCTCACATCCGCCAGATCGAAGCCAGTAACCTCGTGGCCGCCATCGGCAAGATTGGCCGCCATCGGCGCGCCCATATTCCCAAGCCCGATAAATCCGATTTTCATGGCGTTCCTCCCGCTATGTTGTTCTCTATTCTGCGTTAGCTACGCAACAGCATGGCGTCATCGTGCGGGAAAGTCCATGATTGGAAAACATCGTCGTTTTACGGGAACCGGGCGCCGCAGCGCTGTATAATCAGCGCACGGGACGACGGTAAATTGAAGAATTGGCCTCAACCGAAGCGCTGGAATTTTTCAGCTTCCACTGCCTGCGCTGCCAGTTCATTCTGTAGACGTTTTCGAAGGATTCACGGATTCTGAAACGCGCGACACGTTCATTGTTCGCGGCCTGGCCGAGCTGGTCTGCAAACGGTTCGGCGGACCAGTCGCCGGAGGGCGTAAAAAGGAGCATGTCGCCGCCGCTGTTCAATGTCGCAATCAGCGCTTCGACCGTTTCGGCCGGCGTCAGCACATCAGAGCGCTTATGAATGATGACGCCGCTATAACCGGTTTGGCGCAATGCCTTTTGCGCCTCCGCAATATCTTCGGTCACAATGCCGTTGGCGAGATCCAGATCGACGAATAATGCATCAGGCTCCATCCTGTTGAGCACCTGATTGAGCATTTCGACGCTGGCAAGCGATGCTCCGGTTGGCCGGAACCGCATCGCGCTCAACACCTGCTGGTCATGATGCGCAAAGATGAAGGCGCTTGCAAAGGCAGCGGCGTGGCTGACCTCATCGCCATAACACAGCGCATCAGGATTGGATGGGCCGGGCTGACAGATGTCGACAAGCGGGCCAACATTCATTGAAATACCGCTCGTCGCCAGCTCTTCTGCCATATTCTGATAAAGGCTGAATGCTTCCAGCGCGTCATTCTTGTCGCCGACTTCGCGAGGAGACGGAAACGCGCTGAAGCCGGATTTCGGAAGAGACCCCGCAGTGCTCGCGCCCGGACGCTCCAAAAGGATAAGCGGATCGCGCACAGCCTGGTTTTCAAACATCTGTGAGAGGTTGCCAAGCTGGGTTGCACTTGACACATTTTCCGCACGGACCATGACCCCGCCGACCTCGCCTTGACGAAGCAGACGCAAAACACGAACCAGACCAGCCTCTGGTGCAACGCTTCCCGCGAATGTGACAAGCAGCAACTGCGCGGCCATACCTCTCAGGTAGCGCGCTTGCTGCTCGACCGGGTCCGTACGGGGAAATTCAGGATGGCGGGGACCGGGCCGTACCGGCAGGTACCCACGCCGCGGCCCCGGATAGTTGCGCGTTACCGGCGCGTTTTCGTTGTCTGGATCGATAAAATAGCGTTTTGCGCCGATATCGGAGCCACCGGATTCAAGCTCGGCGCATTTGGGGTAGCGCGCGGCAGGATAGTGAGCGCAGTCGCGCGGATCGAGCTGAGAAAATTCCTCATACACATCCTTGGGATGCCGCCATCTGAGGGAATAATCCTTTACGCTGCCCGCCAGTATGACAGGCCCTTCATTGCCACGAACGCCCGGATTGCGCGGTCCTGCATCGGCAAGCGACGCCCCGCAACAGGCCAGAAGCATGATCGCAATCCAACGTAAGTTCATGTCATTCCGTCGTCTTATCGGTTTGCGCGGCGCATCATGATGGTCGCGCTACGCAGATTGTTCATAAAACAGGAAATTCACGCTTCCAATACAACCTTACTTCAGCTTTGATCTTTGAGAAGTTCCTGCGATGATAGACACCGCGCAACACTGGTCAAAGACACGTCCTGGCGCAGAATGGATAGGATATCCGGTGATTTGCCCAACCAAAAGGATAGTAGATCTTATGGCAAGCAACTCAAATATTTAAGCCCACAATAAGGCTGGAAAACACACTCCCTCCACAATGCATTCGATTTATTGCATTTTTAACCCAGGAAACAGAGTGTGCAACCCGCAAGCAAGCAACTATAGATTGAATTTTATCTCTGAATCACATGAAACCGGGGTCTGACGGGAACCTATCGAATCAGATGAACGCATTTACCTCGTCATGCCGCCCGATAATTGGCGCATATCGGCTTTATAAGCGGCACGATCAAGCTTACATAAGCTTTAATAGCAGCTGCAAATTCACGGATTGCTGACATGTATGCCGAATTCGGCCATTTCGCCCTGATACTCGCTTTCACACTCAGTCTCGCGCAATCATCGGTTCCGCTTTTTGGCGCTTATTACCGCGACCGGAAATTGATGGAATTCGGTACGACGGCGGCGATCGGACAGCTCGTTTTCATTGCGATCTCTTTCGCAGTGCTGACATATGCTTACGTCAATTCCGATTTCTCGCTCCAGAACGTGACCGAGAACTCCAACTCCGCCATGCCGCTGATCTACCGGTTCACGGCAACATGGGGGAACCATGAAGGCTCCATGCTTTTATGGGTTCTGATTCTCGCCATATTCGGCAGCGCGGTCGCATTTTTCGGCGGAAATCTTCCCGTCACGCTCAAGGCACGCGTGCTCGGAATTCAGGGCATGGTCGGGGCCGGCTTTCTCGCCTTCATCCTGTTCACGTCCAATCCCTTCTGGCGCGTGTTTCCCGCTCCTATGGACGGGACCGAGCTGAACCCGATGCTTCAGGATATCGGCCTCGCGATCCATCCGCCATTTCTCTATCTGGGCTATGTCGGTTTCTCGATGGCGTTTTCATTCTCCGTCGCCGCGCTGAGTGAAGGCCGCATATATGCCGCATGGGCGCGCTGGGTTCGCCCATGGGTTCTGGCGGCATGGTGCTTCCTGACCATTGGAATCACGCTCGGCAGTTACTGGGCCTATTACGAGTTGGGCTGGGGCGGCTGGTGGTTCTGGGACCCGGTTGAAAACGCATCTTTCATGCCCTGGCTTGCGGGAACGGCGCTCCTGCATTCGGCTCTTGTCATGGAGCGGCGGCAATCGCTGGTGAATTGGACGATCCTCCTGGGTCTCATCACCTTTTCGCTCAGCCTGATCGGCACGTTCATCGTACGCTCCGGCATCATAACGAGCGTGCACGCTTTCGCGTCAGATCCATCGCGCGGTGTCTTCATTCTCGCATTGCTGGCTTTGGCCGCAGGCGGCGCGCTGACAATTTTCGCTCTGCGCGCGCCCGGGATGCGCCAAAGTACGCCGTTCTCGCCGGTCAGCCGCGAAAGCAGCCTCGTGCTCAACAATGTCATTCTGATATCGGCCACCGCGGTGGTTATGCTGGGTACGTTCTATCCACTGCTGGTGAAAACCGTTGCCGAAGAAAGGCTTTCGGTTGGCGCGCCTTATTACAATCTGACATTCGTGCCGATGATGCTCGTACTTATGGCCGTGCTCGTCATCGGACCGATATTGAAATGGAAACGCGACCGAATCACCGAAGCGCTCGGCAAGCTCAAAGGGGCGACAATCATTACGCTCGTCTGCACCCTCGTCATAATGGCCGCGACGATGGGCGAGCATATTTACGCCGCACTGTCGCTCGGTCTCGGGATCTGGGTCATATTAGGCTCCTTCGCCGCTCTGAGCTACCGGATCAAGCTGTTCAAGGTGTCTTTCTCACGCAGTTGGGAGATGGCCCGCACGACACCGCGCTCGGTCTACGGCCTGTTCCTTGGCCATGCCGGAATGGGCTTTATGGCGCTGGGCATCACGGTGATGACAGTCTGGCAGCATGAGGAACTGGGTGCGCTCAAATCCGGCGGCCAGCTCGATCTCGGCTCCTATCAGGTTACGCTTGACGAGGTGAAGAACGTGCCTGGACCAAACTATCAGGCTGAGCGGGCGACATTCACGATCACGTCGGGCGGCGAAACCATCTCCTCGGTGTTCTCAGAGCGGCGCTTCTATCCCGTTCGCGGCATGCAGACAACGGAAGCTGGCATCTACAGCAATGGTTTCGTCAATGTCTATGTGGCGATCGGAGAGCAAAGCCAGGCGGGTATTGCCGTACGCGCCTATTATCATCCCGGCGCGCCCTGGATCTGGTTTGGGCCATTTATTATGGCCATTGCAGGTTTTGTTTCGCTTACGGACAGGCGTTTGCGCGTCGGCGCACCTCAGCGCTCAAAAACCACGACTGGGGAAGCTAGCCTTGCGCCAGCTGAATAGGACATGATTCGAATGACGATCCGAACATTCATTGCCGTCCAGTTTTTAATTAGTCTGCTTGTACTTCCTGTACATGCGATACAACCTGACGAGGTTCTGGAAGACCCGGCTCTGGAAACGCGCGCGCGCGATCTGGGCAAGGTTTTGCGCTGCGTCGTCTGTCAGAACCAGTCGATTGACGACTCCAACGCCCCGCTCGCCAGAGACCTGCGCATATTGGTGCGCGAGCGGATCGAGGCGGGGGATACTGACGAACAGGCACTGGATTTCATTGTTGCGCGTTATGGCAACTTCGTACTTCTGAAACCGCCATTGGAGCTGAGTACCCTGCTCTTATGGTTTGGTCCATTGCTGATCCTGATGATCTCAGGTTCCGTATACTGGACACTGATACATCGCAAATCCGCAAACGATATTGCAGCGGCAACCCCGACGCCGCTCAGCGATAAGGAACAGCGCGATTTGCGGGATATTCTCGGGAAGGGTTAAATACCATGCTACTTGGAGTTTTGCTGGTCATCCTTGCAGTCCTGGCCGCTGTCATCGTGGCGGCTCCATTTCTGCGCCAGAAGGTCGGTTCCGCCGATGTAGAAAAGGGCGTTCACGTCTATAAGGATCAACTTAGCGAAGTCGAGCGCGATCTGGAGCAAGGCTCAATTGGCAAGGAAGAAGCAGACCTTGCCCGCGTCGAGATCCAGCGCCGGATCCTGAATGCCGCCAAGACGGACGGCAGCGAAGCGGTGTCGCTGGGCGGTCACTGGCACTACCGCATCGTAACCGGTGTCGCCGCGGTCGTGATTCT
>JAHQVI010000151.1 GCA_019634405.1 Hyphomicrobiales bacterium | reverse complement strand
TGTGTTATCACGGCCGCCGACGTTCCCGGCGAGGACGGTTTCGGCGTCTTTGTGCATGATCAGCCGATCATGGCGCGGGATCGCGTCCGCTATGTCGGCGAAGCCGTGGCGGCTGTCGCGGCGGATGATGTCATCACGGCCCGCAAGGCGCTTTCGCTGATCAAAGTCGACTATGAAGAACGACCTGGCGTCTTCAACGCGGAAGACGCGATGAAGAATGGCGCGCCCGTTCTTCACGACTATGCGCCCGACAATATCACCAAGCACATTCCGATCCGCAAAGGCGATGTCGAGAAGGGTTTTGCCGAAGCTGACATTGTTGTGCAGCAGACCTATGACACCCAGCCGGTCGAGCATGCCTATCTCGAACCGGAAGCCGGGATTGCCTATGTCGATCACGACGATGTCGTCACGATCCTGTCCCCGAGCCAGAACATCACCCATCACCGGCACATGCTGGCGAAGATCGTCAACAAGCCGATCAACAAGGTTCGCTTCATCATGAGCCCGGTCGGCGGCGGTTTCGGCGGCAAGGAAGACATGATCTATCAGGGCATGCTTGCTCTGGCCGCAATGAAGACCGGCAATCCGGTCCGCCTCGTCTTCACGCGCGAAGAATCGATTGTCTCGACGGCCAAACGCCACCCGGCCAGGATCGACTACCGCATGGGCCTGAAGAATGACGGGACGATCACGGCCGTTTCCTTCCGCATGATCTCCGATGGCGGCGCTTACGGCATGTCCACGGAAGGCGTCATGCGCAAGGCTGCGATCCTGTCATGCGGTCCGTACGACATCCCGAATGTTTCGATAGACACGTATGGCGTCTACACGAACAACACGCCATCCGGCGCATTCCGTACATTCGGGGCCATGCAGTCGCAATTCGCAACCGAGTCTCACCTCGACCTTTGCGCAGGCAAGCTTGGCCTCGATCCGTTCGAAATCCGGCGCAAGAACATGATGCGCAACGGGTCAACCACACATACGCAGCAGAAACTTGGCTCGGTATCCATCGGACAGGTGCTCGAAGCGGCGCAAAAGGCCTGTGAATGGCAGTCGGGACCTCCGATCGTGAGAGGATCGGAGCGCAAGGACCTTGGCGGCAAGGGAACACGTCCCTCATGCACCCTTGGCGCCCGGTTCAAACAGCCGGCGAGACATTTCTGCGGACGCAAGATCCGCGGACGCGGCATCGCCGCAAGCTGGTACGGCATCGCGCGCACGGCGACAGTCGACCGCGCTGGCGCGTGGGCCGAGCTGGATGATGGCGGCACCGCTAAAATCGTTACCGGCGTGACCGAAATCGGTGAAGGCATCCTGACCGTCCTTGCCCAGGTCGCCGCTGAGGAGCTTGGCGTTCGTCCCGAGGACGTCACAATCGGCGACAATGACACAGCACGTTCACCCGAGGCGGCTCACGCCGGCGCGACACGCCAGACCTACATGATCGGCAATTCGGTGGCTCTTGCCTGCCGCGATGCGCGCGCCAGGCTGGTGGCGGAACTTGCCGATCACTGGAGCGTCGAGACCGATACGATCAAGGCGTTCAACGGCGAGATCTGGTCGGAAGGCTCAAACCACCGCATATCCATGGACGAGGCCGTCAATATCTGCAAGAAGCGCGGCGTCGTGCCAGTCGGTTCCGGCTCGTTCACAGCGCATCACACCGGCCTCGATCCCGTCGACGGCTCGGGCAAGCCGTGGCAAGCCTATGTTTTCGGCTGTCAGGTCGCCGAGGTAGAAGTCGATACCGTGACGGGCGAAGTTCAGGTGCTTGGCATGTGGGCTGCTCACGATATCGGCCGCGTCATCAACCCGCGCGGCGTGGAAGGACAGATCGAAGGCGGCATCGTCCAGGGGCTTGGCCAGGCGCTGATGGAAGATTATCAGCTCAATCGCGGCCACACCACGACGCATGGTTTCGCGAAATACATCCTGCCGACGTCGCTCGACATTCCGCAGATCACATCGGTGCTGATCGAGGATCACGATCCCCTGAGCCCGCTCGGCGCAAAAGGAATTGGCGAACCCGCGCTCGTTCCCACCGCTCCGGCGATCATGAACGCGATCTACGATGCGATCGGCGTCAGGATCACGTCGCTGCCAGCCTCTCCGGAAAAAATCGTCGCGGGGTTGAAAGCCAAACAGGAAGCGGCGGAAAGCCACCGCATCGCCGCTGAGTAATTTTGCTGGCGGCGTGCTGGTAGACATCCTCTGTCGACGCGCCGCCGCGTGACCCAAGATTAATCCTGACAGGGGAATGACATGCCGGAAGCACGGCAGGAAACCGAATTGAGCACAGCGATGCGCCGCCGGGCGCGGATCATTCGTGAAGCTGGCGGGCTGGATCAGGCTGTCAGCGGCGGTGCGCTCGACACCATCATCCGCATTTCATTGTCCGAAGCGCTGATCCTCGGCCTTCTAAAGCAGGGCGTTCACAAATATTTCGCGATTTTCGGCCACGGCTCCACCGATCTCGGCGAGGCGCTGCGCGTCTATGACGAAGAAGGTGTCACGCGCACGATCAATTGCCGCAACGAAGTCGAGATGGCTCATGCGGGCACGGCGCTTGCCTGGCAATATGGCGAGACCTGCGCGGTCGTCACATCCATTGGTCCTGGCGCGCTTCAGGCGATGGCCGGATCGCTTGCCGCCACCTCCAATGGCGTTGGCGTCTATCATATCTATGGCGATGAGACGACACGGGGCGAAGGCTACAATATGCAGCAGATCCCGAAGGAGCAGCAGCACCTGTTCGGGACGATCACCTCTGCGATGGGGCAGTCTTATGTCCTGCACACGCCGGGCGCGCTGCGCGATTGCATGAGACGCGGAACGGTTTGCGTACACCATCCATTCAAGGCGGGCCCCTTCTACGTGATGCTGCCATTGAATACACAGCCGGAAATGACCGAGGTCAATCTTTTGACGCTGCCGGGCCGCTTTAACGCGCCAACCGTCGCGCCCGCGCACCCGGACAGCTATAGCGATGCGGTTCGGCGTATCGCCGCTGCGAAGCAGCCCGTGATCAAGGCTGGCGGCGGAACGCGCGGGCATGACGAATTCATCCGCAAATTGGCTGAGCGCGTTGGGGCAGCCGTCGTCCTGTCCCCGGGCTCAACCGGCGTCCTCCCCGACAATCACCCGCAAAATATGCATGTCGGCGGCTCGAAAGGCTCGATCTCCGGCAATTACGCAATGGAAAATGCCGATCTGCTCATCGCAATCGGGACGCGCGCCGTCTGTCAGGCCGATTGCTCCGGCGTTGGTTATCCAAAGGCCGAGGCGGTCATCAATATCAATGGTGACCTGAACGACCTGATTCATTACGCAAACACGGTTGGCCTGCCAGGCGATATCGGCGCGGTGACAACAAGGCTGCTGGAAGAAATTGCCAGATCAAACGCGGCCGACCCGGCGGCAAAGGGCGGCTGGCTTTCAACCTGCGCCGAACAGAAAGCCGCTTGGGCGACTTTCAAGGCGGAACGCTTCGCCGCCGCGCCGATCCAGGACGCCGCCTGGGGCAAGCCGGTCCTGACGCAGCCAACCGCGATCAAGCTGGCCGCCGACTACGCCAAATCACGCGACGCCGCCAAATATTTCGACGCCGGCGATGTGCAGGCCAACGGCTTCCAGATCGTCGAGGATGACCGCACGGGCGACACCTATACGGAAACCGGCGCGTCCTATATGGGCTTTTCCGTCTCCGCGCTGCTCGCCTGCGCTGCGGCGGATAATCCGCGCTATGGCATAGCCTTTACCGGCGACGGCTCCTTCATAATGAACCCGCAAATCCTGATCGATGGCGTCGAGCATGGCGTCAAGGGCATGATCGTGCTGTTTGACAATCGGCGCATGGCCGCAATCAGCGGCCTTCAGGACGCGCAATATGGCAATGAATTCCGCACCAATGACCGCGTTCCGGTCGATTACGTGCAGCTGGCGTCGGCGGTTCAGGGCGTAAAAGCGGTGTTTGGCGGCCATGACGCCGACAGTTTTCGCGCAGCGCTCGATGAAGCCGGTTCCCATCACGGCCTGTCGCTGGTGCATGTACCGGTCTATGCAGGCAATGATCCCTTGGGCGGAATGGGTGCTTACGGCTCGTGGAATGTCGGCAACTGGGTGGAGGATGTTCAGTCGCGTTATCTGAAGCAAAAGATTTAGAACATAGGAACCCCCCGCTCACCTGGCTAACTGGCCTTGCTGGTATTCTCTTAAAGGGAAAGGGCGGTGCAAAGCGCCGGACGAGGCAAGAACTCCCAGCAGCTGAAAATATCACAAAGGGCCCCGGAGACTGTCATGTATCAGGATTTTCAACTCTATATTCATGGCGAGTGGACGCCTGCCAAAGGCGGCGGCACAAAGCAGGTCTTCGATCCGGCAACGGAAGACGAAATCGGCAAGATCGCCGATGCGGCGCCGGAAGACCTCGATCGTGCGCTGGCGTCGGCTGAGCGCGGTTTCGCCGAATGGCGTCAGACAGGAACGTGGGAGCGCGCCGCCAAGCTGCGCAAGGTCGCCGAGCTGATTCGCGAGCGTATCGACCAGATCGCGACCATCATGTCGATCGAGACCGGCAAGCCGCTGGCCGAAGCCAGGGGCGAAACCGGCGGCGCGGCGGATCAGTTCGAATGGTATGCGGAGGAAGCCAAGCGCATTTACGGCCAGATCATCGGATCGCGCACGCCTGACTCTCGCCTTGCGGTCATCTATCAGCCGGTCGGCGTCGTTGCGGCGTTCTCGGCCTGGAATTTCCCGGCTCTGCTTCCGGCGCGCAAAATGGCGGCCGCGCTCGCTGCTGGCTGTTCCGTCATCATCAAGCCTGCGGGTGAAGCGCCGGGCTCGTGCGCGCTGCTCGTTCAGGCATGCCATGACGCCGGAATTCCGGCAGGCGCGGTCAACTTCGTCACCGGCCAGTCCGGCATGATCGCAAAACATCTGATCGGCTCGCCGGTCGTGCGCAAGGTGTCCGTCACGGGTTCGGTTCCGGTCGGCAAGGAAATCCTGCATCTGGCCGCAAATGGCGTCAAGAAGGTTTCGATGGAACTGGGCGGGCATGGCCCGGTGATTGTTTTCGGCGACGCCGACGCCGAAAAAGCCGCCGAAGTCTGCGCAGCGACGAAATTCCGCAATTGCGGGCAGGTCTGCATCTCGCCGACGCGCTTCTATGTCCACGAAAAGACCTATGACGCTTTCTCGTCGCGTTTCGTGGAAATCGCAAAGTCCATCAAGGTTGGCCGCGGTCTTGACGAAGGCGTTCAGATGGGACCGATGGCGAATGCACGCGGCCTTGAGACGATAAAGACCATGGTTGCCGACGCAGTTGAACGCGGCGCGAAGGTGCTCGCGGGCGGCAATCCGGTCGCCGAACATAATCGCGGCTATTTCTTCGAGCCCACCGTTCTGGGCAATGTACCCGACAGTGCGATGGTCATGACCGAGGAGCCATTCGGCCCGATTGCGCCGCTGACGACGTTCACAGACTATGATGACGTCATGACGCGCGCGAATTCTTTGCCCTTCGGGCTCGCAGGCTATCTGTTCACCAACGATCTCGGCACTGCGACGCGCGCCTATGAGGATCTTGAAGTCGGCATGGTTGGCGTCAACGAAATGCTGCTGGCGACCGCGGAAGCGCCTTTCGGCGGCGTCAAGGAGAGCGGCATGGGCCGCGAAGGCGGCTCGCTCGGCATTCACGATTATGTCGAGCCGAAATATGTGAAAATGAAACTGATGTAGTCGCTGACACCCTCATCTGGCATGCGAAGCGTCGGTTGGGGGGGGAAGTGGCACCCTGCGTATAATAAGAGGAAAAATGGCAGATACGGATGATACGGGTTTTGCCCGCGGCCTGACCAATTACGGCGACAGGGATTTCTCGATCTATCTGCGCAAATCCTTCGCCAGCTCGATGGGCTATTCGCGCGAAATGCTGGCCAAGAAGATCGTCGGCATCGCCTATACGCCATCCGGCTACAATAATTGCCACCGCCATTTCCCGGAAATGCTCGAAGCGGTCAAGCGCGGAGTTCTCGCAGCCGGCGCATTGCCGATCGAGTTTCCAACCATCTCGCTTGGCGAGGTCTTCCTCAATCCGACCAGCCTGAAATTCCGCAATCTGATGTCTATGGACACGGAAGAAATGATCCGCGCCCAGCCGATGGATTCCGTTGTGCTGATGGGCGGCTGCGACAAGACGGTTCCGGCGCAGCTCATGGGCGCAGCCTCGGCGAACGCGCCCGCCATCCAGATTGTCGCCGGCCCGATGATGACTTCGCGCTACGGCGAGGAACGGCTCGGCGCATGCACCGACTGCCGCCGTTTCTGGGGCAAATTCCGCGCCGGCGAGATCGACCAGGAAGAGATCTCCGATGTCGAAGGGCGGCTTGCCACAACCGCCGGAACCTGCGCCGTCATGGGGACGGCCTCAACCATGGCCTGTATCGCAGAAGCGCTTGGCATGACCCTGCCCGGAACGGCGGCGATCCCTGCGGTCAATGCCGATCGGCTGCGCGCCGCCGAAGCGACCGGCGCAATGGCGGTCCGCCTCATCGAGACCCAACTCAGGCCAAAAGACATCATCACGCCCGCCTCGGTCGAGAACGCGCTCCGTGTCCTGCTGGCTCTCGGGGGCTCGACAAACGCCATCGTCCATCTCACCGCAATTGCAGGCCGCCTCGGCATTAACATATCGCTGCGCAAGCTGAATGA
>JAHQVI010000150.1 GCA_019634405.1 Hyphomicrobiales bacterium | reverse complement strand
GGATCCTGAATGCCGCCAAGACGGACGGCAGCGAAGCCGCGTCGCTGGGCGGTCACTGGCACTACCGCATCGTAACAGGCGTCGCCGCGGTCGTGATTCTCGGATCTGTCGGGATTTATGGCGTAGTTGGCCATACCGACCGCTACTTCGCGCAGCAGGCCCACAATGCGGCCGGTCTGTCGGCGAACACGCAGGTGGCGCAGCAATCCGCCAACCCGCAAGCGCAGCAAATCGAACAGGTCCAGACCATGGTCAAGAGGCTGGAGGAGCGCGTCAAAAGCAATCCCGAAGATGCCGATGGCTGGCGTCTTCTGGGCTGGTCCTATTACAATCTCGAGGCCTTCGACGATTCCGTGAACGCCTACCACCGCGCCCTGAAGCTACAGGAAGACAATACCGGCGTTCGCGCCCTGCTTGGCGAGGCGATGGTTAAACAAGCTGGCGGCCGAGTGACCGAAGAAGCGCTGGCCGAGTTCGAAAAAGTACGCGCGGCTACGCCGAATGACGAACGTGCGCTCTTTTTCCGGGGCATGGCCGAAGAGCAGAAAGGCAATCCGCAAGGGGCCATTGACGAATGGATGGCGCTCTACAAGACGGCTCCAAAGGACGCCGAATGGGCAAGCGACCTGCGCGACCGAATCGAATCCGTCGCTCAGGCCAGCAACATCAATGTCAGTGCGCGTTTCGCCAAGCTGGAAGAAACGAAGACGGCCTCGGCCGAACCGGTTCAGACAGCGCAGGCCGACACCGAACAACGTGGACCGACAGCCGAAGATGTTGAAAACGCCCAACAAATGGCTCCGGAAGATCAGGACGCAATGGTTCGCGGAATGGTCGACGGCCTGGCCGCAAGGCTGGAGAGTTCGCCGAACGATCCAAAAGGCTGGATCATGCTGATGCGCTCCTATCTTGTTCTGAAGGAAACGGACAAGGCGCAGGACGCTTACGAACGCGCGTCACAAGCGCTGGCGGATTCGCCTGATACGCTGAAACAGGTCTCCGATGCCGCAGAATCAATGGGGCTGTCAGTTAGCGCGGAGTAAAATCGCCTGCTTCGTTACCGCCGGATTTGCCGATCGTCATGCGGCTGATCTCTAGCGAAGCATATCAATTGCCTGAACAGATCTGGCCTGAGAGATTTTTTGTCTCTCGGGCCATTATTTTATGCGGCCGCTGAAAGCCGCAAGAAAAAAGCCATGCCTGTGCTCACATCTCACGCCAGACACCCGATGGCGATACCCGACGGCAAGATGAGTGACACCGGCGTCTGTCTCAGAAACGGTCAGTAAACTGCAAGAAATTGCCTGCTGGAACTGGCCTACCAAAAAAATCGAGCAGAATGCCAAGGCAATCACCAGACTGGATCTGGGAAAATTACGCCTGCCGGCGGAAACGGCTTTGAATGCGTGACTTGTCCCCGATTTCGCCATTTATGGCGCGCAGTGTGACTGCGCGGAGATCCGGCGCGGCTTTGACTTTGCTGGAACCGGTTCCCCCTTGGGAAGGGGCGTTATTGAAAAGAAATGTCAGGCACCGGCGAAGACGGTATTGCTTCGGCGTCACATACGCCTGAATTCAGCCCAGAATGCGTCAAAAATGCCTAGACGCCAACATAGTAAGGGCACGAAGGCGTGTTTAGGTGAAAATAGTTTGAACCGAATTTGTTATGGAGGCGGGGATGCGTGGGGCTAGCATACTCATTGTCTGTCTATTGATGGCGCTCACTCTTGCTGGAGCTGGCACGTCGTTATTCGCTGCGGATCTTGGAGACCGGGAACGCGTTGAAAGAGACGACTACGAAAGAGACGACGAAGACTATTCCAATAACGGACTTACCGAGCGGGAAGTTGCAGAGCTGTGCTACAGCCAGCAATATATTTGCCGCAAGATCTGCAATCTGAATTCAAGATTCGAAAA
The DNA here is from genome assembly GCA_019634405.1 of Hyphomicrobiales bacterium. Taxonomy (GTDB): domain Bacteria; phylum Pseudomonadota; class Alphaproteobacteria; order Rhizobiales; family Rhodomicrobiaceae; genus JAHQVI01. The sequence goes on along the minus strand of JAHQVI010000150.1, from coordinate 4,372 downwards.
CGATTTTGACGGCTGCAAAACGTCATGCGGATCGCGTGCGATGCGTTGCACAAGAACAGGTTGCTACAGATGGTCAGAGCGTGAATTTCTTATCGCCGAAAATTTTGGCGGATATCGCTGCGCACCGGGACAACGTGGTAACTTTGCAAGAAGATACTAGATCTTTCGGCAAAACTTGGCGAGAGAGAGCAACGCACGTCCAAATGGACGTGGAATTGCGCTGATACATCGAAATAAGTCAACTTTTTTTCGTTTAATCGGTCTGGTTAAACAGAGACTGATCTCTCGCCATCGCTGTCTATCGCAGCTGATCTTTACCAAGTAACTGCTGTGTTTTCCGCCGGAGCCTCTCTGGCGGAAAAAGCATATACGGGATACGCCACCGCTTTGCGGCCTGTCCCTGAATTCGCTTCCCGCTTAGACATGATGACATCCGATAGCGCTCGATCCCTGTCGCGCGACGATGTCTGGCGCTGTTCTCAACCTTCCTGCAAAAGTGGGTTCGAAGTGATCCGAACGCATTGATGTCGCAAGCAATATCGGGGTGGGGTCGCAGAAGGGCTGCCCCTCGGTACGGATAATGGCGGGCCACCTTGGCGATGAGCCGGACAATGCTCCGCCCTGGCGCAAGAGCGGGACCCGCTGTCATGGCTGGCGGCACGCTTGCGGCAAAACGTGAAAACGGAGAGAATCTGCGCGGGAAATGCAGACGCGAATTAAGCTGGCCGGGCCCCATACCGCGTTAAATGCCGTCAGTTTCAAAGACACCTGAAACCAGCGCATACCGGTTATGAACGCCCTACAACTATTCCCAAGAAAAAATTCTGTTGCGCAGACAGTTGAGCCTTGTCTTGCGGAAATACGCCGAAAGACAAGGCTGTAGAGATCGCTTTCCCGGCCACGGCCGGACAGCGTTGCATGCTATCCACTATATATTCTCAAGGCTGGCACGATCAGCCGAATGGATGGCACTGCATGAACCGGCGTTCACCGTCAATCATCAGTTCCGCGCATGCCGTTCCCTGTGTCGGCAAGGTTTTCTTCTTATCAATATTACGAGACGCGCCTTTTTTGCAGTCACTAACCGTCTCACCCTCGTCACGCAGAAATTCATCGCCTTTTTTATCGTAATAGACGAAATCAATTCGCCAATTGCACACATCTTTAACCAGCGGAGCATAAATGCCGGCACTTGCCGTGTAAGCAGCCTTCTGCTCGGAAATCACTGTTCCGTTATTGTGCATCAAGTGACACAAATAACCGTATGGCAGGGTAATTTCCTGATAAAGTGCATTCGGCTCAATAGGCGCACTCGCGCTACTATATTGCCGATTATCACATCCCGTTGCTGATGCGATTGCTTGGTCTGAGTCCAGGACAACGGATACAACCAAAGCAAACGCAATAAATAAACTCGTAACCAACCGCATGACACTCCCTCCGCGTTTCGGTTCGGACAACGCAACATCGCCGCTCTTTAACCATAAGAGACGGATATGGCCGAACCGGGACACCCACGATAATTAAGCAAATTTAGGCAATAAATGGCGTTTAAGTCAGGATCGTCTGTCAGGAAGCGGGATCAGTCGCTTTGGGCAAGTCTGATGCGCTGGATTTCACGCCCGCTCGCAAGATCGATAATTGCGATTTCGCCGCCTCCTGCTTTGCGCAGATGAACGATCAGACGCCCTTGTGCCGTCAGGACCGATGCAATATCCGCGCCGGGCTCAACGGCAAGCTCCAGCAAGGCAGGCGGCGCACCCTCGGCAATAATGGAGGCGGAACTAGCGGCCTGTTCATCAGCCTTCTTGCCCCCACCTGCGAAAAGCCCGTATATAAGCAAAATAAATCCGGCTATGAGCAAAAATGTCATGATCGCGATCGCGATCTTGAGATAGCGGACCTGCCGTGGCGTCATCGTGCTCCCGATTGGAGCTGTTTCGGATTCGTTCAGCATCTGTCCTCAACAATAAAGTAATGCCGGTTATGGATCTTCGATCAATCAAAGTGCATGTGGATCAGGACGGTCTCCGCCTCGATCGGTTCATCGCAGCGGAATGCCCCGATCTCAGCCGTAATAGAGCACGCGATCTTATCAAACAGGGGCATGTTAGCGCGTCCGGCCGGAAGATAGTCGAGCCGGATTACCGGGTCAAACCCGATGAAGAATTCCAGTTCATTCTGCCGGAGCCGGAACCTGCCGAGCCAAAGGGCGAGGACATTGCGCTGAATGTGCTTTATGAGGACGACTTTCTGATCGTGATCGACAAACCCGCCGGTCTCGTCGTGCATCCGGGAGCAGGAAACTGGACTGGCACGCTGGTCAATGCGCTGATCGCCCATTGCGGCGACAGCCTGTCCGGTATTGGCGGCGTGCGGCGGCCGGGGATCGTGCACCGTCTTGACAAGGACACGAGCGGCGTTCTGGTCGTCGCCAAGACCGACGATGCGCATCGCAGCCTCTCCGCGCAATTTGCAGATCACGGACGCAAAGGCTCGCTCATGCGCGAATATCAGGCATTGGTCTGGGGCGTTCCCCTGCCCCGAATCGGGCGCGTCGAGACGCTGATCGGACGCCATTCGACGAACCGGCTTAAAATGGCCGTGCGCCGCGAGGACGGTAAACACGCCCATACTGAATATGAAACAATCAGCACTCTCCGCGAAAGAAAACCGAAATCCTTACCTGTCATAAGTCTGGTCAAGTGTACTCTCAGAACCGGTAGAACCCATCAGATACGCGTGCATATGGCGCATATCAGCCATCCGATCCTGGGTGACGATCTTTACGGGAGCGGCTATCGCTCGAAAACCACAACATTGCAAAAACCCGGTGAAAATGCTATATTGCAGTTGAACAGGCAGGCTTTACATGCAGCTGCCCTAGGATTTACTCACCCAATAAATAATCGCAACATGGAATTCCGGTCTGATTTACCGCCGGAGATTCGTGACGTGATTGCGGTGTTCACGGATGAGTAAACCCCTCATCACGGATGTTTGGCTTGAGAATGAAGCGGTTTTTGCAACTATTGAGGTGAGTTAAACGTACTTCAATGTGAGCCGCTAAAGTCACAAGCAGAATAAGGAGCGAGCCATGGCTACATTACCATCAGTTGCTGCAAGCGGCGGTTTGGCGCGTTATCTGGAAGAAATCCGGCGTTTTCCGATGTTGGAGCCGCAGGAAGAATACATGCTCGCCAAACGCTGGCAAGAACATGAAGATTCGGATGCAGCGCAGAAACTCGTTACATCGCACCTTCGCCTCGTCGCGCGTATCGCAATGGGTTATCGCGGCTATGGTCTGCCCATCGGCGAAGTCATGTCGGAGGGCAATGTCGGTCTGATGCAGGCGGTGAAACGCTTCGATCCCGAAAGAGGCTTCCGTCTGGCCACCTATGCGATGTGGTGGATCAAAGCTGCGATACAGGAATATATATTGCGGTCCTGGAGCCTTGTGAAGATGGGCACGACGGCTGCGCAGAAGAAATTGTTCTTCAACCTGCGTAAGCTCAAAGGACAGCTTCAGGCGCTGGATGACGGCGATCTGCATCCTGACAATGTCACGGCGATCGCGACCAAGCTGGATGTGCCTGAAGAAGACGTCATATCGATGAACCGCCGCCTCGCTGGCGACAGTTCGCTCAATGCGCCGCTCAGAGCCGATACGGATGGCGGCGGCGAATGGCAGGATTGGCTTGTCGACGAGGAAACCGACCAGGAATCCGCACTGGTCGATCGCGAGGAACTGGATAACCGCCGCGGCTATCTCGTCGCAGCAATGGATAAGCTGAGCGATCGCGAGAAGCGGATTTTTGAGGCGCGTCGTCTGGCCGATGATCCACTCACTCTGGAAGAGCTGTCAGGCGAGTTTGGCGTGAGCCGGGAGCGCATTCGACAGATTGAAGTCCGCGCTTTCGAGAAAGTTCAGAAGGCCGTCAAGCGCGCCGCCGAAACTGCGGAAGCACGGCCTGCATAAAGCCTGGAGCGCCAGATCGTTAACCAGTCACGACCGTGGCGCTCTATCGCTTTATTGAGCATCGGATCTGTCCGAAAACCGGCATCCACTTTTCGGTCCGATGTTCTTTTGTTGAAGCATCGGATCTGTCCGAAAACCGGCATCCACTTTTCGGTCCGATGTTCTTTTGTTGAAGCATCGGATTGACCCGAAAACCGGGGCCCACTTTTCGGTCCGATGTTCTTTTGTTGAAGCATCGGATTGATCCGAAAACCGGTGCCCACTTTTCGGTCCGATGTTCTTTTGTTGAAGCATCGGATTGACCCGAAAACCGGTGCCCACTTTTCGGTCCGATGTTCTTTTGTTGAAGCATCGGATTGATCCGAAAACCGGTGCCCACTTTTCGGTCCGATG
>JAHQVI010000149.1 GCA_019634405.1 Hyphomicrobiales bacterium | reverse complement strand
TTCTGCGCATGAAAGATGCGCTGGCGGCGGCTATTGCTGCCAGAGGCTTCGAAAGCCGAAACTAGAGCGCTTTCAGGCGAAGCGGCCCCGGTTCACCGTCCGGAAAGCGCGTAATTCAGAGCTCCGGAGCATTTGTCGTGAGCCCATAGGAGCAGAAAATGCTCTACAGCACCGGACGGAAAAGCAGCTACCGGTTCTCAGGAAAATCCGATGCTTAAACAAAAAGATAGCGCGCCACTGTTAAGTCCGGTTAAAACTCTGGCGCTCTAGACATAATGGAGAGTAGATGAAGCTTCAGGATCTTATCCATATTTCGCTGTTCGCAGCGCTGACAGCGGCGTTGGGACTGGTCCCACGCATTGATTTCGTTGCGATTGTCCCCGTACCGATCACGGCGCAATCCATGGGGCCGATGCTCGCAGGCGCAATTCTCGGCGCAAGACGGGGCGCGCTCTCGCAGGCCCTGTTTCTCGTGTTGCTGGCGGCTGGACTGCCGCTCCTGAGCGGTGGCCGAGGCGGATTTGGCGTCTTCGCCACGCCCAGTGCAGGCTTCGTTCTCGCCTGGCCGCTCGCTGCCGCGGTAACCGGCTTGCTTGTTGAGCGTTTCTGGCGAAATCTCGGCTTTTTCAAAGCTTACGCGGCATCGGTTATTGGCGGAATTGGCGTCGTCTATCTGATCGGCATCCCTGTTCTTGCCGCCATAGCGGGCCTGTCCCTTTCCGCTGCGATTGCCGGATCGGCGCTTTTCATTCCCGGCGACCTTATCAAGGCGGCGCTGGCTGCGTCGGTCGCCATGTTCGTCAAGCGCGGCTATCCGATTATCAATGCAGCGCCCGCGAGAGTATAGGCCGTGACGCTGTTTGCGCTGTTCGCCCGGATAGCAGGAGAGCTGGGAACCAAGCCCGCAATCCGACAGCGCAACACTGCCGTCAGCTATGCGCAGCTCTATAACCGCGTCATCGGGGCCGCAACCCGGATCGAGGCGCAGCTGGATCGGCCCGGCGGGATCGCGATCGCGCTTCGGGACCGCGTCGAACTCCTGATCGCCTTTCTCGCCTGCGCCGCTATCGGGCGGCCCGCTGCGCCCATTGATCCCGATCTCCCCAAAGCGCGGCTGGATCTGATCCTGTCCCGGCATTTCGCAACCGTCATTCGAGAGCCCGTCTTCCCAACCGGTTACTCCGCTCCCGCCATCGCGCATCATCCGGACGCCGAATTTTACTGGGGGCTGACATCCGGGTCGACCGGAGAACCGAAACTGGTTGCGCGCAGCCACGCATCATGGATCGCCAGCTTCGAAGCCGCTGAGCAGGTCTTCGATTTTCACGCCGACGACACAATTCTCGTTCCTGGCCCGCTGCATCATTCGCTATTCCTCTATGGCGCGATTCACGGGCTCTGCCGGGGAAACTGCGTTGCTCTGCCGCCGGGTCCATTCCGGGTCGACAGACTGTCCGCATATCAGGCAAGCCATCTTTATGTCATTCCCTTCATGCTTGGCAAAATGATTGCCGGGCAAACGCCAATACCCGGCCTTCGGCAGGTTTTCTGCGGAGGCGCGAAGCTTGAACCGACCTTGTCTCAGTCGGCGAAAACTCTCTGGCCCGACATCGATCTGGTGGAGTTCTATGGGGCGACCGAGACCAGCTTTGTGTCTTTTCACTCAACGAAACGCCCTGCGAACAGCGGCTCCGTCGGGCGTATCTTTCCCGGCGTTCGGATCGAAATCCGTGACACAGAGGGCAAGCCCGTCAATGGCTCGGGCAGCGGCGAAATCTTTGTCGCCAGCGATATGCTTTTTGAACGCTATGTCGGTGGACTGCAGGCGGAAAAATGGGTTTCCGCTGGCGATGTCGGCTGGCTGGACGGTGACAATTGCCTATATTTGACCGGCCGCAAAAACCGCGTAATCAATTCCAAGGGTCTGAAGATCCACCCCGAACAGATTGAGGCGGCCTTGACAGCGCGCGAAGAGATCGAAGCGGCCGCGGTCATCGGCGTCCCTGACCTGATCAGAGGGTCGGCGGCTGTGGCGGTCATCGCCTTCAAACCGGGCCGACAAACGGAACGCGCGGCATTATCAGCATTCTGCCGTGCGGAATTCGGCGAGGGATACAGCCCCTTGCGCTATTACCAAAGCGATCGCCTGCCGACAACGTCCAGCGGTAAACTTGCCTTTTCCGCGATCGCCGAAGGCCTTGATCGCGGCGATCCATCATACCGGGAACTGACATGAAAGCGGAACGGCCCGTCATCATTGCAGCGCGGCGAACGGCGATAGGCCGGCAAGGTGGCATACATGCGCGCCGCAAGCTGGACGTGCTGACCGCCCCGGTCATCCAGGCCGTTCTGTCCGACGCAAAACTGGCGGCAGGGCGCATCGACGCGCTCATCCTTGGCAATGCGGCGGGCGGTGGCGGCAATCCTGCTCGCCTTATCGCGCTTTCGGCAGGTCTTCCCGTCTCGATGCCTGCGCAAACCCTGGATACACAGTGCGCCTCTGGCCTCGACGCCATTGTGATGGCTGCAAGACTGATTGAAACAGGCGCGGCTGAGATCGTCCTGGCGGGCGGCGCGGAATCACCCTCAACAGCGCCCTGGCGGGTGCGGCGCCCGGCAAATCCCTATCACGACATACCGCAATTTTTCTCACAGGCTGATTTTGCGCCCGGTCCCGACGGCGAAACCTCGATGATCGAGGCCGCCGAAAACATCGCACGCGACCATAATATCAACCGGGACCGTCAGGATCACTATGCGCTGGAAAGCCATCAGAGGGCCGTCAAGGCGATGACCGGCGGCGCAATTGACGATGAAATCACGGCGACCGGCAATGGGGCGAACGAAAATTGCGATGAAGGACCGCGCGCCTCGATAACCTCTGCCCTGCTGGCCAGAATACCGCCGCTGCTCGGCGAAAACCGCACGGTTACGGCTGGAAACAGCTGTCAGATCAATGATGGCGCATGCGTTACGCTGATTGTGTCGAAGAAGATTTGGCGCGGCATGGGAACGCCCCCGGGACTCGCCTTCATCGCGGCCGCATCCGCGGGCATTGAGCCTCGAATCCTTGGTCTCGCTGCCGTCTCCGCCGCCAGAAAACTTGAAAAGCAGACCGGCTTCGCTGCATGCGATGCTGAGGCCATTGAACTGAACGAAGCCTTTGCCGCACAAACTCTTGCAACGCTGGATCTGCTGTCGGTTCCACTCGAAAGGAGCAATATCATGGGGGGCGCGCTGGCCTTCGGGCACCCCTATGGCGCAAGCGGGGCGCTGCTCGTTACGCGATTGTTCACACGGTTGACACGCCAGGAGGGCACGATTGGGACAACCGGCGTTGCGCTTATTGCCGGCGCTGGAGGTATTGGCACAGCAGCACAATTTCAGCGCGTGTAGTAATGAAATACACTGTGTCTAAATCGCTTTTTATATACTGCTTTTACTTTATTCATGTGGGTTGAATCGCCTAAGACATTCTGGCCTTTCGTCAAATTCCTGATGGAAGGAATTATTAAAGAGTCGTTCGGTAATAAGCATGCTCGGCTGGAGTTGGCAGCTATCACGGCAAGAGCACCGGATCAGTTTCGATTTGCTATGGAGGCGTCCATGCGCGAGGATAGCTGGCGAATGGCGTCGCGGAGCATAATCCGCTGTTCTGTAACGGCAGCTTGGAGCGTTTGCTTATGACCGCACAATCCAGCCGCTTGAAAGTGGGATGGCGCGAGTGGGTAGCGCTCCCTCAACTCGGACTGCCTGCGATCAAGGCCAAGGTCGATACTGGCGCGCGGACATCTGCGTTGCATGCATTCTCGATCGAAACCTTCGGACCGGAAAACCAGCCGAAAGTGCGGTTCGGCGTCCACCCCGTCGAAGGCAATGACGCCATTGAGGTTTACTGTACGGCCAAGGTCGTCGATCGCCGCCCGGTCATCAGCTCTAACGGACAGGCTGAACAGCGCTATATTATCGAGACGCCGATACGGATCGGCAACCAGGAGTGGCCGATCGAAGTTTCGCTGTCCAACCGCGAGACAATGGCACACCGCATGCTGCTCGGCCGTACTGCGCTTGAGAGCGAAGAGGCCGTCGTGGAGCCGTGGAGCGAATTCAAGCAGGGGCTGCTCAATTACAACGTCTACAAGAATCGGCGACAGCCGCCCATCGAACGCCCGCTTCGCATCGCGCTCCTGACCATGGAGCCGGACAATTATTCCAACAGCCGTTTCGTTGCGGCGGCTGGAGCGCGCGACCACGTCATCGAAGCGATCCGCACGACGCGCTGCTACATGAACATCAATTCGCTCGCCAGCGCGGTCCATTATGACGGTACGGCCCTGCCCTTTTTTGACGCCGTCATCCCGCGCATCGGCCCTCAGATCTCCGCCTATGGCACGGCGGTTGTCCGTCAATTTGAGATGACCGGGGCGTATTGCGTCAATTCAGCGAGCGGCATCACCAATTCGCGCGATAAATTGCTGGCGCATCAACTGATGGCGTCGAGCGGCCTGCCTATGCCGACCACTGCGTTTGCAAGCTCGCCGCACGATACCGATGATCTCATCGAAATGGTGGGCGGCCCACCATTGGTCGTGAAGCTGCTTCGTAGCTCGCAGGGCAAGGGCGTTGTCCTGGCGGAGAACAAGAAGTCCGCGCAATCCGTGATCGACGCCTTCCGGAACGCCGAGGCGAACTTCCTTGTCCAGCAATTTATAGCCGATGCCGGCGGTCAGGACATTCGCAGCATTGTGCTGGACGGCAAGGTGATTGCGTCTATGTCCCGAAATGCGCCACCCGACGATTTTCGCGCCAATCTTCATGCAGGCGGCTCGGCTACGCCGATAAAGATTACATCCGAGGAACGCAAGCTGGCGGTACGTGCCGCTCGGCTTATGGGACTTAAATTCGCCGGTGTTGACATGGTGCGCTCATCGCAGGGGCCGCTTCTGCTGGAGGTCAATTCCTCCCCTGGTCTTCATGGCATCGAGACCACGACCGGGCATGATGTCGCCCGTAGCGTGATTGAATTCATCGAATCAAGAACCTTCAAGGCGCGCACCACGATCAAGCGTCAGACCGCAACCGCCGAGGTCGTAGTCTGACGGATCAGGTGACCGCATCGAACCGAAAAGCGGATACCGGTTACCGGTCCGGCGCTTGAACGAACAGGTTGAGCGCCGGATCTTTTGAAGGTTTGGGATGCGCGAGCGCGAGGCTGTTCTTTTACGAAACAGCCCGGATCTTGAATGGCAACGTGCCGTTTTCCGGCGTCAACGTAACCGTCGCGCTGATGCCGGCGGGCACTTCTCCCTGATATTCCGGCCGGAACCGGCGCAGAAGCTGGGTCAGCGCCAGCGTGTTCTCGACCAGCGACAACGCGCCGCCAATACAGGAGCGCTTGCCCGCGCCAAATGGCAGATAGCTGTAACGCTTTCTTTTACCTGAATTTTCCGGCAGGAAGCGATCCGGATTGAACGTGTCGGGATCGTCCCAGTATTTCGGATGGTGATGCACAATGTAAGCGCACATGACCATCTTGTCGCCCGGCTTGACCTTGTGACCGCCGATCTCGTCTTCGGCAACTGCCTGCCGGATGAAGCTCCAGATCGGCGGATAGAGGCGCATGGTTTCCTGAAGCACCGAGCGCGTATAGGTCAGATTATGGACGTCTTCCCATGTGGGAACGCGGTCGCCATAAGCGTCTTCGCCCTCCTTGCGGATGCGCGCGGCAACATCGGGGTAAAGATGCAGCAGGTAGAAGCACCAAGCCAGCGTCAGCGCGGTCGTCTCGGTTCCCGCCCAGAGATACTGCTTCATCTCGTCAATGATCTGCGCTTCGTTGAATTCCGGCTGGTCCGGATTGTCTGACGCTTCCTGAAGAATCGAAAGCAGCGATTTTCCGCGCACCGCATCATGCGGATTTGCGCCAAGCACCTCGCTCGGCACGGACAACCACTTCAGAATCGCATCCGCGGCGGCTTCCTCGCTTGAAACCTCGGTCGCGCCATTCACCTTCTTCATGCGGATGGAATTGTGCTGGCCGACATCGGTATAGGTCTTGACCGCGCGGAAAATCACCTGCGGATTAAAGGGCACCTCGCGATTGAACATCGCCTTGCAGATCATGCTGGCGGCCAGCCCCCACGTCTCTTCCAGCAGATTGACGGTTTCGCCACTTTCTGCAATGCGCTCCCAGTCGCGCGCCTTGTCCTTAACGGACGACAACAGATAGGGCAGATATTCGCTGAACATCTTCGGAGTAAAGGCCTGCTGCTGCGGCATGCGGATTTTCTGCCAGAGCGCCCCGTCGATCGTGATCATCGAATTGCCGAAGATCGGATGCAGGCCATCGAAATATTTGCCGTATTTGTCCGCGCCTTTGACCATGACCTGCTCGAAATAATCGACTTCGCTCAGGAAGAAGATGCGCTCATCCTTGAGGTTGATCGGCACGCAGCCGCCATAGCGGTCGTTCAGGCGCATCAGCACCTGCATCGGATGTGTTTCTTTTGTCAGTAGACCGAGCTTGAACCAGACGCTTTCAGCCTCGCCAAGCGATTGCACGTGCGTATGTGCAATATCCATTCATTGCCCCCTTGTCCGGTCGCCAAAGCGGTGATAGCGGACAGTGATCGCCGGGAATTACAATTGATAAAATCAGCCCAGTTCTAGCACCAGCCTTATCGACATGTCTAGCAATGTGCCCATCTTAGCCGCACGGGCAAGAACACGGCTCGCGCTTTGCCGAGACCAAATTCATCGAACTATCGACCTGCGATATTTTTCATAATTGTTCTTGCTGAGAAAAAATATAGGCTCGTTAAACAGACGGTATAATTCCCGTTCAGCCTGAGTGAACCAAATAACTTCAGAGTGAAAACCTGCATCCTGAAAACGATTTACAATATCAAGACCGTAAAGCCGCTTATGATCCCAGCCGCAAATTTTTTCGACTTCTTCCGTACTCATGGTTTCAGGGGGTTCCCATGTATTTTGCCTGCTTGGATCGATGGGAACCGTAAATAACGCAAATCCATCATCTGACAGCACGCGAAAACATTCCGCAATTGCAATACTATCTTCGTCTACGTGCTCTAAAACATGATTACAAATAATAACGTCAAAATATTTGTCAGGAAAAATAATATTTGTAATGTCAACCACGGCGTTGGCTGATTTTCTTTTGATTATATCACCGCCAATATAATCTTCCTCTGTCTTTAATCTATTGAACAGCCAGTGTTCGGGAGCAAAATGGAGTATCTTCTTTTGTGACAACGCCAGATCCGGCATCGCGATCAGACTTGCAATCTGACGGTCGCGGGGCCTGGACGCACAGTTCGGGCATCTGAATTCTCTGGGACCTCGACGTTTGGCGGAAACGAATACGCCTTTATATCCACAGCATGGGCACATACGTGTCTTGCGCGTCTCGAAAAACTGCTTTGGATCTCTCCAGACACCCCGAAGCCACTCTTTATAAAAAGTTCCGTGATTCATCCCCACACCGTATAGACATATCGTTTTATGAATGAAAAGCTGTTTGTTCCCAATAGGTTACAACTAACGATCCGAGCAACTGCAAGAATGTAGTCGGAGAGAATTGGGAGGATTTGAAGGCAGTATTATGCCTGGAAAGCCACATGTCGGCAGAAAATAAGGCCTTTAGCAATATTACGTAACGAGATAACAAGTGAGTTCTATTATAAAGACAAAAAAATGCAGGGAACACATGTCTCATTTTTCCTACAAATGCTGTCATGGCCTGTCAGCCATCGCATTCGCCCTGGCCGTCTCCGCGAGCGCATCCGCCGCAGATCTGGATGAAAGCTACAAGGATGACGCCGCTGGCGCTTCTGACCGCTCAATCGAAGCAATAAAAGTTGGCGGTTTTATAGGTGTCCGGCCAAGCTATGAAGGATCTGACGAATACGAAGCCTTTGGCTTACCTTATATTTTTCCTGTCATGGGCAATGGCCCCAGCTTTTTCAACCGCTTCGATGTTTACGGGCTCGACGATATCCGCTTCAAGCTGATCGACCGTAACGGCTTCCTCGCCGGGCCACTAGCCGGTTATGATATGGGCCGCGACGAAGATGACGGCGATCTGCTTGAGGGCCTCGGCGATATTGACGGCGGCTTTGTTGGCGGCGGCTTTATTGGCTACAATTTCGGCCCCATCCTGTTCGACGTCTCCTATCACCACTTTTTCGGCGACGCCGACGGCTACCAGATCCGGTTCGGTGCCGAATCAGTTCGCTATGTCAGCGACCGCACCAAGCTGACCGCTCGCATTGGCGCCACTTACGCTGATGAGGGTTATATGGACAGCTACTTTAGCGTCTCCGGCGCTGGGCCCGCCGATCTGTTTGAAGCGGATGCCGGTTTCAAGGACGTTAATGCCCAGATCGGCGTTCAGACCCAACTTGATCAAAACTGGTCGGTACGCGGCAGCGCAAAATACAGTCGCCTTCTCGGTGACGCCGCTGACAGCACGATCGTCGAAAACGAAAATCAGTTCTTCGGCCTGCTTGGGCTTTCCTACAAGTTTAACATGGCGGACTGATTGGCCTGTACGGCACAAGACGGGTCATTTCGCGGCGAATAAAGATAGGGCGTCTCTGTTCTTATTTGCGGGCCGCATGGCTTACGTGATCACGCTCTCCATTTGCGTCTCTCGGCCGAGTTCCACGAGAGACGCGCCTTACATTTCAGCTCAAAAAACGTCTGCATCGCCAGACATTTCACCTGAACCAACGGAAGCGTTCTATCTCTACTGTTTAAGCCACCAGGTTCACACGCAAAACGGGACCCGATTTTCGCAAATGCGCTCTAGCGGAACAGATTGAACATTTGAGTCCCATTTGCGGGCTGGCTTAACCTCAATTGTCACATTCAAAAGCTCCACCGGCCCCCGTTTCGGACATAAGGATGCCGATTGAATATGCGAGCGTCCACGCAAACTGACACCGTCGCGCGTAGCGATCAGACCGGAAGGACCCGGTATGAAACTATGGATTTTGATTGCAATTGGCGCGCTCATGGCCGGTTCCGCCACGCTATATGCTTCCAATTCCTTCACGATTGCCAATTTGCCAACTCTTTTCAGTAACGTTTCCGTCTCGTCCGACCTCTCCTATGGGCCGCTCGAAGCGCAAAGACTTGACATATACACACCCGAAACATCCGAAAACCACAGCTTGCCGGTCATCGTCTTTTTCTACGGAGGCCGTTGGACAGAAGGCCGGAAGCAGGACTATGCCTTTGTTGGTCACCGGCTGGCGAAACAGGGATTTATTGTCGTCATTCCGGATTATCGCAAATATCCGAACGTGAAGTTCCCTGTTTTTGTTGAAGATGGCGCGGCAGCAACAGCCTGGGTGCATAGCTACATTGCGGATCATGGCGGCGATCCTGACCGGCTCTTCCTGGCCGGCCATTCTGCGGGCGCTCACATTGCCGCGCTGATTGCGGTAGACCCGAAATATCTTCAGGCTCACCGGAAGACAAGGAACATCATCTCGGCCTTTGCCGGTCTTGCAGGACCTTATAATTTTATTCCGGAGGACGAAGACCTGAAGGACATGTTCGGACCTCCCGAACGATACAAGCAAATGCAGGCACCAGAATTCATCGACGGCCAGCAGCCGCCTATGTTATTGCTTCATGGGCTGGATGATGATGTGTTTCGTCTCTACAATTCGAAAACGCTGGCGGCGAAGATCCGCGATATTGGCGGAGATGTCGAAATCAAGACCTATCCTGGAATTGACCATATCGAAATCATTGGCGCATTAACGGTATTCTGGAATCACAAGGCTCCGGTTGCCAACGATCTTGTCAATTATTTCCAGACCAGCCAGCGATGAACGCCGCTCGCCAGAGAACCGGTGCCGCGCGGCCATTGCGTCGCAAAAGCTGATCACCAAGCTTTCTCTTGCAATTGCGGGGTCGCCGGGTACTGAATCTGTTAATTCGGCAACAGCGTTACGGAGCGGCTTGGCTTTTGGATCATCTTCCCATTTTTCTCGACATTCGCAGCAAGACTGTCGTCGTGAGCGGCGGCGGAACGCTCGCGGCCCGACGCATCGAACGCGCCCTGAGCGCTGGCGCCCACGTCAAGGTCTTCGCCAGTGAGCCGACGCCTGAGCTGGACCCGTTTCTCGCAAATCCCGATGTCACCCATTTTCGCCGTCCTGCCGAGCCAGACGATCTCAGCGGCGCAATTCTCGCCTATGGCGCAGAAGAGAATTTCGACAATGACAAAAAGCTGCACGATCTGGCGCGCGCCGCAGGCGTTCTTGTCAATGTCGCGGATACGATGGAGCTTTGCGATTTCATTACGCCCGCCATTCTCGACAGAACGCCGTTCGTCGCCGCGATCTCGTCCTCCGGCGCATCACCCATTCTGGCGCGCACCATAAAGGCCGAGCTGGAAAGCACAATACCGGCCACAATCGGCGACCTTTCCTACTTTCTCGCCCGTTTTCGCGATGAGGTCGCAGAGCGGATCGCCGATGGAACACAGCGCCGCCGTTTCTGGGAAGACGTCGCCGAAAGCGTGGTTGGCGAACGCGTCATGGCGGGCGACATTGCGGGCGCGGAAACCGCCTTTTACGAAAAGCTCGAAGCGTTTTCGACCGGAAGCGGCACGCCCGTCGGCGAAGTCTATCTGGTGGGGACGGGGCCGGGCGATCCTGATTTGCTGACGTTTCGCGCATTGAGACTGATGCAACGCGCCGATGTCGTGCTCTATGACCGGCTGATCGGGCCGCGCATCATGTCGCTCGTCCGGCGCGATGCCGAGCGCATCTATGTTGGCAAGAAGAAGAACGAACATACGATGGGACAGGAGGATATCAGCCGCCTGCTCGCAACCTTAGCGCTGGAAGGCAAGCGTGTTCTGCGGCTCAAGGGCGGCGATCCGTTCATATTCGGGCGGGGCGGCGAGGAAATAGAAGAAATCGCGCGTCACGATATTCCCTTCCAGGTAGTGCCAGGAATAACGGCGGCAGCCGGTTGCGCAGCCTATGCCGGCATTCCGCTGACACATCGCGATCATGCGCAAACCTGCATCTTCGTCACTGGCCATGCGAAAGACGGAGAGGTCGATCTGAACTGGAAAGCGCTTATCCAGCCGAACCAGACCGTGGCCATATACATGGGCCTCGGAATGATCAGCCAACTGGCAAGCTCCTTTCTTAAACATGGAATGTCGCCGGATATGCCCGTTGCCGTCGTGGACAAGGGGACGCGGCGGCGGCAGCGCGTTGTGACCGGCAAGATGAGCGACATCACAAAAAAGGTCGATGAGGCAGCGCTCGACGGTCCGGCCATCATCGTCATAGGCACGGTGGTTACCTTGCGGGACAAGCTGGCATGGTTCGCGGGCAGCGCCGAGGTCCCGCAAACCGGCTCAACCGCCTGAAAATAAAGATTAGCCCGCCACCTAAATTTTGTCATAAGCTGGGTTCAGCCTCTGCATCTGTTTTGAATATTGCGCCTCAACACAAGAATATTCAGGAGGTCTCGCATGGCTGGTCAGGTTCACATTCTCGTCGGCACAAAGAAGGGCGCGTTTATTTTCGACGGCAGTCCGGAGCGGACCGAGTGGGCGCTGCGGGGGCCCTATTGCGAAACCTGGCCGATGAATCATGTCATCGCGGATCGGCATACGGGCGTTATCTACGCCGGTGGCGGCAATGAATGGTTCGGTCCCGCAGTCTGGAAATCGGACGATCTCGGCAAGAGCTGGACCCATTCCAGCGAGGGCCTGAAATATCCGGAAGGTGAAACGCCGATCAAGGCTGTCTGGAGCCTGTCCGCGCAAAATGGCCATCTCTATGCAGGCGTTGAACCTGCGGGGTTGTTCGTGAGCGAGGATAAAGGCGAGAGCTGGACGCATCTCGACGGATTGCGCAAACATCCCTCGCGCGCCGATTGGCAGCCGGGCGGTGCCGGGCTGATCCTTCATGCGATCCAGCGCCATCCCGACGACGCGCGCAAGATCTGGATCGGTATATCCACCGCAGGCGTCTTCTATACCGAAGATGGCGGCCAAAGCTGGACGCCGCGCAACAAAGGCACGCGCATGGATTATGCGCCGGAAGGACAGCGTTATCCCGAATTCGGCCAGTGCGTACACAGCATCACAATGGCTGCCGGCAATCCTGACCGCCTCTATCAGCAAAACCATTGCGGCATGTACCGCAGCGATGATGGCGGGCGGAATTGGGAGAGCATCGAAGCGGGGCTGCCATCGACGTTCGGCTTTCCCTCCGCTGCTCACCCGGCCGATCCGGACACGCTCTATCTCCTGCCGCTAAATGGCGACTCCATCGGCCGTTTCATGCCAGACGGCAGCGCGGCAGTCTACCGAACACGCGACGCAGGCAAAAGCTGGGAAGCATTACGCAACGGCCTGCCACAGGAAAATGCGTATTTCGGCGTTTTGCGCCAGGCAATGGCGACTGACAGGCGCAGTCCGGCCGGCGTCTATTTCGGAACCAGCTCCGGTTCGCTCTACGTTAGCAATGATGAAGGCGATAGCTGGCACGCCGTCGCGCATCATCTCCCAACGGTCCTGTCCGTGGAAATCATCGAATCCTGAAGCATTTCTCGTGAGCCTGCATGATCAGATAACGCTCGGACGCAACGGCTTACATGGGAGACATGAGATGGCGCAGGGAATCTTGAAGAATGCCATGCCGGTGCGCGTTACAGTTTCGCTGCCTGCGCCACTTGTCCGCCTGTTTCCGGGATCCTGCGAAAAGGTGGAGTTGGAGGCGGATTGCATACATAGCCTGCTCGGCGAGCTCGATCGACGTTGGCCGGGCATGGCGGATCGGCTTAGCGATTCAAGTCCTGCAATCCGGAAACACATCAATATCTTTGTCGAAGGCCGCCGCGCCAGGCTGGACACCCCGCTCAAACCGGACATGCAGGTTACAATCCTGACCGCAATGAGCGGTGGTTAAACGGGTAAGCGACATTCGATTATGTTGAAGAGTGCGCCCGGACAGCCATTGCCCCCACGTAAAACCGGGATTATGCAATCAAGCAATCCCGATCTACGCCTGTCGCGAACCCAGCAATCGCCGCATGATCAGCGCATCTTCAAAGCCGTCGGCGCGCCGGTAATAGGCCGTGCGGTGACCGACCTGCTTGAAATTGCAAGACTTATAGAGCGCAATCGCCGCCCGGTTGGTTGCGCCAACCTCCAGATACACAACCGCTGCACCTGCTCCCGACAATGCGTCCAGCAACATCGATAGCAGACGCCTGGCGACGCCTTTGCGCCTTCGCAGCGGATCGGTCGCCATGGTAAGAATTTCGGCTTCATCGCCCGCCATTCTGGCGATCGCCAATCCCAATAGCTTACCGTCGTCCAGCGCCGCGCCACGGGCGAAACACCCCGCATCTTGCCCATAGCGTCGAAAATCCTCGGCAGGCCATCCCTGCGCAAAGCATCTTGCGTGAAGAGCGGCTGCATCTTCCGAATTGGCTTCTGAAAGAGACACAAAATGCAGCCTGTCAGCCGATGACACGTTCGAAACTCTTGCCGGTTTGCGGCTTAGCGTCCGGTGGTCGCAGGTAAAGAGGCGCGGGCGGATGCTCGGCAGGTTCGCGGCCTGCTGCAAGATGGGCCAGACATGCAGCGTCAGGCAGAAGGTCGGGAAGCCCGGCCTGAAGTGTCCGCCCCCTCGCCTGCATTTGATCTGACAGCATGACTGCGCCACTACCATAGGCGATGCCGATAGTGGCAGACAGCTCGGACGCAATCTGTATCACCGGAAGAATTTCAGCATCGTCGAGAGGCGTCCCGGCCGCATCGAAGAGCTGCACATAGGCCTCTTCGCGCCTTGCATCCTGCACGATCGCGAAAGGATTGCCGCTCTCCGCCTCTGACCTCTCGCGAACGCATTTCTGCGCCATGACTTCCAGACTTGTCACGCCGATCACCGGCACTTTCGCAGCCAGCGCAAAACCTCGCGCCGCCGCCAGCCCGGCCCGCACGCCGGTAAAGCTGCCCGGGCCTATCGTCACCGCAATTGCAGATAACGCGTCAAAGCCGCACTCGGCTTCCGCCATGACGTCTGCGACCATTGCAAAGATCGCCTCGGCATGACCGCGCGTCATTGGCTCGAAACGCAGCAGCGCCGCGCCACCGCCGTCGGCCAAAATGGCGGCCGAGCAAGCCGCCATGCTGGTATCGATCGCAAGAATTGTCATGCGGGACCGGTCCACGCTCAATCAGACTGCGCGAACCTCGATCACTTCGGGCACGAAATGCTTGAGCAGATTCTCAATGCCATGGCGAAGCGTCGCTGTTGATGACGGGCAGCCAGCGCAGGCTCCGCGCATATGCAGGTAGACGATGCCTTCGTCATATCCGTGGAAAACGATGTCACCGCCATCCTGCGCAACAGCAGGGCGAACGCGCGTATCCAGCAATTCCTTGATCGTCACGACAATTTCGCTGTCTTCGCTATTTGCCTCACCGGCGTCAACAACATCATCATTCGTGACGACCGGAGCGCCGGACATGTAGTGCTCCATAATCGCGCCGAGCAGAGCTGGCTTCAGATGCTGCCACTCGCCGTCACTTTTCGTGACCGAAATGAAGTCTCCGCCGAGGAAAACGCCGGTCACACCATCGATCTGGAACAACCGCGCGGCGAGTGGCGAGTCGCGCTCGGCTTCGGCTGAATCACGAAAATCACGGGTTGCGCCGTTCATAACCGGTGAGCCGGGGATGAATTTCAGCGTAGCCGGATTTGGCGTTGCTTCGGTCTGAATGAACATACTTCACCTCACGTCCGGCTTTAGCACCGAACCTAATTTAGAATAATTCTACTTCCATATTAGAGCATAACCAGCCCAAGCTTCAAGTCCGCAGACCATGCGATCGATAAACTTAGGCGAGGGCCTCAATTTCCTCGACGGTCATGCTGCCTGGGATGATCGTGATCGGGATCGGAAAATTGCCAGCATTCATGCCCCCTGCGAGAAATGAAACCAGCGGTCCCGGCCCTGACGCGTCGACAGACGCCCCCAGCACAAGAACGCAAATGTCCGGATCTTCCTGGATCAGGTTGACAATTTCATCCGGTTTTTCACCCTCGCGAATGATCTCCTCAACATGCAGATCTTCATAGCCCCAGAGCTTCAGCTTGCGGTTATAAAGACGAAAGACGGCTTTTGCCTTGGCCATGGCCTCGTCGCGGTAAACATCGGCAACACCGAGCCAGTGCTGGAAGTCGGCAGGCTCGATGATATAAAGAAACGCCAGACCACCGGTCGATCCGCGCTTTGCCCGTCGTGCCGCGAAAGCAAGCGCGAGTTCCGCTTCCGGCGATTCATCCAGCACAACGAGAAACTTGCGGCGGTGCCCCTCCTCAAAAACTTCCCGTATTCTATGCGCGGGCATTATTCATTTCCAATTCAGATTTCTGCTACGATTGCAGAAATCCTACTATGTCTTTCACAACCCGCAAATGTTTTGATGCAATTTCGTTTGCGCGTTCACCGCCATCCTTAAGAACTTCCTCTATATAAGCCCGATCTTCGGAAATACGTTTCATTTCCGCAGCAATAGGCGCGAGCTTTTCAACAGCCAATTCTACAAGTGCAGGCTTGAATTTCGAGAATTGTGCGCCGCCAAACTCACCGAGTACGCTGGCCTTGTCGGTTTTCGCAAGCGCCGCGTAGATTCCAACCAGATTATCGGCTTCGGCGCGATCCTTGAGACCTTCGACATCGGATGGCAACGGTTCGGGATCTGTCTTTGCCTTCTTCAGCTTCTTGGCGATTTCATCCGCATTGTCGGTCAGGTTGATGCGGCTCATATCCGACGGCTCGGACTTGCTCATCTTCCGCGTGCCGTCACGCAGGGACATGATTCGCGTCGCCGGGCCCGAGATCATCGGCTCAGGAAGCGGAAAGAATCCATCCGGATAACCGTAACGCTCGCAAAACTCATCAAAATCACTATTGAATTTCTGTGCAATATCGCGCGCCAACTCAAGATGCTGCTTCTGGTCATCGCCAACCGGGACGTGGGTTGCCCGATAAAGCAACACGTCGGCAGCCATCAGACTGGGATAGGCGTAAAGACCCAACGAGGCGTTTTCCCGGTCCTTGCCTGCCTTCTCCTTGAACTGCGTCATGCGGTTCAACCAACCCACCCGGGCGACGCAATTGCAGATCCACGCCAGATAGGCGTGACCGTCCACGCGGCTCTGATTGAAAATGATGTGTTTCTTGGCGTCGATGCCCGCAGCAAGGAAGGCCGCGGTTACTTCACGCGTACTGGCGCGCAGCTCGTCCGGATCCTGCCAAAGCGTAATCGCATGCATATCGACGACGCAGAACAGACATGGCGCCTCTTTCTGCATTTCCACGAAATTGACGATCGCACCGAGATAGTTGCCGAGATGCAGATTACCAGTCGGCTGGACGCCGGAAAAAACGCGCTTTTCAATCTTCATGAGTAGCCTCCGAATGAGCGGCTTATCGCGCGGCTTTGCCCAGGGCGCAAGCCTTTGCAACAGGAAAAATTCAAAGCCGAGCCTTTTATTCGGAATTCGGTTGGATTTGGCGCGTCAGGTCAGGATTTCTCAAGTGACGGCATGGCCCGCCGGATGATCTCGATCAGAACGGCTTCGCACTCTTCCGCCGTCAATGCTTGCAGATATTTGATGCGACCTGAGGCCAGCAGATCTCCAAGACCATGGACCATCGCCCACATGGAAGCGACATCCGCCATCACTGCAAGATCAGACGCCGGGCTTTGATCCCGCAGCGCAGAAACGCCGTCACCAAGCATATCATACGCCAGCTTTGCAGGCTCATGCAGACCGGGATCATCAAAGTTTGGGCGCTTCGATGAAAACGCCAGTCGGAACATCGCCGGATTGGCTGTTGCGAAGTCAATATAGCCGAGCCCTAACGCCACCAGCTGCGAGACGGGGTCGGGCCTGGCTGTGTCCAGGCGCAGCTTCTGAGCGGCCATAAGCATCCCGAAGCCTCGCGCCGCGAGTGCGGTCAGCAAGCCATTTACATCCCCAAAATGATGAGCCGGGGCGGCATGGCTAACGCCTGCGCGCTTGGCGATTGCACGCAACGAAAGCTTTTCGATGCCCTGATCGGCAAGTTCGGCTTGGGCCGCTTCGAGGAGTGTTTCTTTCAGATTGCCGTGATGATAGCGGCCGATCTTTTCCGCTTTGGATGTGGGGACGACTTTTTCGTTCATAATTTAAGATAACTCCAAATCTTTACAGTGTCAAAATTATCTTGACAGCGTCAACATATACCCTCAAAGTTTTATCTTGACGCTGTAAAGATTATAGGAGGCCGATATGGATCCCGATACGTTATTTCAGACAGTCGGCACGATGGCGATGGCCGGTTGGCTGGTATTGCTGGCTTCGCCTTTCGTACCAAAGCTTGCTGACCGAATCTCCGGACTGATCATCCCTGCACTTCTCTCAATCGCTTATACCGGTCTGATTTTGGCCTTTTTCGGGGACGCAGAGGGGGGATTCGATACGCTCGACAACGTCATGAAGCTATTCACCTCCCGCGAAGTCGCTCTTGCCGGATGGATACACTATCTCGCATTCGACCTGTTCATCGGCGCATGGGAAGTGCGCACGGGACGCGCCGACGGCATGCCGTTCCTTCTGGTACTCCCGTGCCTGCCACTAACCTTTATGCTCGGTCCCATCGGGCTCTTGCTGTTTTTGGTTCTGCGAAACATCCATGGCTACGCGAAACAAAGATGAATGCGTCCGCTTCGAAGGAGTTTGATAAATGTCCGCAGCTCCAATGAAAGTTCATCGCTCCGCGCAGTTTCCGTTTCGTGAGTGGTTCGAGGGACTGTTCCGCCGGGAGCCGTTTTTTGCCGGCGCCGGCGTGCTCATGATCGCGCTGATCATACCCACTTTGTTCGCGATGGCGCTCGACAGCCGGACGCTCCTCGACGTCAATGTCTGGGAAAAACCGTTAAAATTTCAGGTGGCGCTCGCCGTCTACCTGCTGACTTTGGCCTGGTACTCGAAATGGGTTCGGCAGTCTTTGCTGCGCAAAACATGGTATCGGATTTACTCCGGCCTCGTCGTTTTCTGCGTTGCTGCGGAAATGGTCTGGCTGATGGGCGCGTCAGCCAATGGCGTCCCATCCCATTTTAATTTTACCAGCGCGCTCACGCTGATTGCATATCAAATCGCCGGCCTTTTTGCCGTAACCCTGCTGACACCCACAGCGCTATATGGAATAATGATCTGGCGTCATGATGCGAGCGGCCTTGCGCCCGCCATGCGCGCTGCTTTCGGATCAGGACTGATACTCACATTCGTACTGACGATAATCTTTGCGGGCTATCTCGCTGACGGTACAAGTCATTTCGTCGGCGGCAACCTGTCGGATGCGGAGGGCGTGCCCGTCATGGGATGGGCGCGGGACGGCGGCGATCTGCGCGTCGCACATTTCTTCGCCACCCATGCGCTGCATTTTATCCCGCTTGCGGGCTTGCTTGCTGTGACCGCGCTACCGGAGCGACGCGCCAGGATCACCGTCTATGCCGCAGCTCTTGCCTTCACAGCATTCGTGGTTTTCACATTTATACAGGCGCTAATGGGGCAGCCATTTATCGGCTAACCTACGCAAACCTATCGAAATCCCCGACAGGTAGGGGATTTCGATAGTCCTCGACAAAATCAAGCCGCATTCGCCGAACCTTTCGCGCGCAGCAGCATGCCGAACAGATCGCGTGGCTCGTCCGGATCGGCGAGCATGTCAAGATTTTCGTAGAACGGTTCCGTCTCCAGCAATTTGCTCAAATAGCGAAGCGCGGAAAAATCCTCGATCGCGAAACCGACAGAGTCGAACAGCGTGATCTGGGAAGACGACGTCCGCCCCGGCTTCTCGCCATTCATCACCCGCCAAAGCTCTGTCACCGGATGATCGGGCGCAAGCTGCTGGATTTCGCCCTCGATCCGGGTCTGCGGCGGAAATTCGACAAAAATATCGGAACGCAGAAGAATGTCGCGGTGAAGTTCCGTTTTGCCGGGACAGTCGCCGCCGACTGCATTTATGTGCACACCCTCACCGATCATATTGTCGGTCAGGATCGTGGCATATTGCTTGTCGGCCGTCGCCGTCGTGATGATGTGTGCGCCTTCGACGGCGTCTTGCGACGTCTTGCAGATAACCGCGTTCAAACCGGCTCCGGCCAGGTTCGCTGCGCAGCGGCGTGACGCCTCCGGGTCGATGTCGAACAACCGAACCGTATCGATACCGGCGATCGCCCGGAATGCGAGCACCTGGAATTCGGACTGCGCGCCATTGCCGATGATCGCCATAACCGAGGCGCTTTTCGGGGCAAGATATTTTGCGGCGAGCGCGGACATCGCTCCGGTGCGCAGCGCCGTCAGGATTGTCATTTCCGTGATCAGCGCCGGATAACCCGTATCGACATCGGAGAGTACGCCAAACGCCGTCACAGTCTGAAGCCCGCTTTTGGTATTCTTCGGATGGCCGTTCACATATTTGAAGGAATAGGCCACGCCGTCACTCGTCGGCATCAACTCGATTGCGCCATCGCTCGAATGCGATGCAATACGCGCCCTTTTATCGAATATCGGCCAGCGACGAAAATCTTCCTCAATATGATCGGCAATCGCCATCATGAACGGCTCCGCGCCAACTTGGTTGACCAGCTTCATCATGTTGTCGACACTTACAAAAGGTACCAAGTTTGTCGTCTTTCTCGTCAATGTCATGATCAAGGGCTCCGTGTTGGTCGATCAAGAACGCGCTTGCCGAAAAGACTTGCGACCAGATCGGTAAGCAATACTGCGGTCTGGCCGCAATGGTCGAGGAACGGGTTCAACTCGGCAATGTCGATCGAAGTGACGAGACGGCTATCGTGCAGCATCTCCATTACGAGATGCGCTTCACGGAAGGTTGCGCCGCCCGGAACCATCGTTCCAACCGCAGGGGCTATTGCGGGATCGAGAAAATCAACATCGAAACTGATATGCAGCCGCCCCTTTGCCTTCTTCACGCGTTCGATGAAGCCCCGCAGCAGCGATGCGACACCATGCTCGTCGATGGCGCGCATATCGGCGATCGCCACTTTGTGTTCGGCCAGCATTTGCCGTTCCGGCTCGTCAACTGAACGAAGGCCAAGCATGAATACGTTGCCTGGCTTCACCGGCGCTGCAACCGGCGGAAAATAACCCTCAAATCCATCGCACCCGGTAAAATAGGCGGCCGGTACGCCGTGAAGATTGCCGCTTTTCGTTGTGTCAAGCGTATGGAAGTCCGAATGGGCGTCGAGCCACAACACGAACTGTTCGGCGTCATCTTCATGCGCCCGCTGCGCGACGCCCGGAAGAGTTCCCGCGGCCATGAGGTGATCGCCGCCGATGAACACCGGCACCTGCCCATCCGCGCAGAGCTCGTAAGCAACAGGCTGTATACGCTCGATCCAGCCGGTACAGGCTTCGAGATGATGCACGGCGCGGTTCGGATGCTGGCGCTCCGGCGCCGGGTCAATTTTCAGATCGCCGAAATCAACCACATCGTGACCGAGACTTTTTAGTGTTTCCGTAATGCCAGCGACACGCACGGCGTCAGGTCCCATCCTGCAACCACGCCGCACGCTGCCTACATCCAGCGGAATACCCAGAAGGGTGATGCGTTTCATAGCCTGCTCCATGGAAATGAATCGCTTTTGCCTATAGTGACTGGCATTGGCGGCAGTTGAAACGAGATAAATTGCTCAATATTGAGTTTGAATTAATCAAAATGATCATATAGATCATACAATATGGACGAATTGGACAACAAGCTTCTATCAGCATTGCGCAGAGATGGGCGCGCCTCGCTCTCCGAACTGGCGTCGGTGCTTGGTGCAACCCGGGCAACTGTGCGGGCGCGGCTGGAGAAGCTACAGAAATCCGGCGAGATACAGGGCTTCACAGTTGTGCTGCGTGGCGATCTTGAAGACATGCCGATACGCGGCGTGACCATGATCGAAATCGAAGGGAAAGGCACCAACCGGATTATCGGCCTGTTGAACGGCTATTCGCAGGTCCAGGCGATCCACACCACCAACGGCCGCTGGGATCTCATGGTCGAACTCGGCGCGGATTCGCTCACCGAACTGGACAATGTCCTCAACAAGATCCGCCTCATCGACGGCATCCGCAATAGCGAGACCAATCTCTGCCTGACCACGATCCGCCGCGCCCGGTAGGAGGGGACGAGGCTGACTCATTTGCATTCGATTTTACCGGTGTCATCTGAATATGGTTCCGCAACGCGCCGATCGCGGAACCACCCGTCGCGTGAGTGGACTGCGATCACCTACTCATTGAGAAACTTCGATATCGCATCGCCCGCTTGTGCAATGGAAAGGACGCCGTCCAGATGCCCCCGCGTCCCCTGTAATTCAACGATATCAACCGCCGTTCCGTCCGACTTGATAATCGCTGCTGTCTCGCGCACGTCGTCTCCGGGAAAAACGAGATCTTCATTGGTGTGGATCAGAAGAACAGGCGAATCGATGGCCAGTAGCCCCTCGTAAAGCGTCTTGCCGTGACCGGCATAGAAAAGTTGATTGGCTTTTGCGAGATATAAAAAATGATTGGCGTCCGACGATTCGGCGCGCGCTGCTCCAACCGCGTTGAGCGTCGCCTCGATCTTGAAAAGATTGTCGAAGCTCTCCGCCGGGTCCGCCGATTGTTCCGCCCATGCCCGGCCGAAAACCCCGTTCGACCATTCCGCATTCTGCGCATGGAGCGTCACAACCTTCAACGCGGTAGCAAGCCCCTGGCGTGGCGGTTCCCCGCCGTAATAATCGCCGCCGTTCCAGTTTGCATCAAGTGTGATCGGGGCTGCCCATATGTTCAGCCAGGCAATGAGATCGCCGGACGCCCACCCTGATGCGATTACAGGGATTACGCGCCCGACACGCCCGGGATATGCGGCGGCCCATTCATAAGTCTGCAGCGCGCCCATGGACGCCCCCATGACGGCATGAAGCTTTTCAACACCAAGCTCGTCCAATAGCGCTTTTTGAACATTGACAAAATCGCGAATGGTCACGATCGGAAAGGACATGCCGTAAGGCTTGCCGGTTGCCGGATTGATGCTGGCGGGCCCCGTCGTGACCACATTCGGATTGCCCGTTCCAAGATTGACGAGCGAGTCGACTGAAATAACGTAATATTTGTCCGTATCGATTGGTTTTCCCGAGCCTATGATGGCGTCCCAATAGCCCGGAGCCGTGTCGTCGGGAGAATATTTGCCAGCGGCATGGCTGTTGCCGGTGAAAAAGTGGCAAATGAGAATGACATTGCTTTTGTCGGCGTTCAGTTCGCCATAAGCTTCCCAGCCAACTTTTACATCCTTGATTTCAGCGCCGCCGAACGTTTCGAAACTTGGCAGCTCCAGGACGTTCTTCTCCACCAGCGGCTCATACGCTGATGCGCTGAACGGAGCAATAGCGGCGAGAGCGAAGCCCAAGGTTACGAACGTCATAAAGAGTTTTGACATGGAATGACTCTGTGCTGTGCGTTGACGCATTTGCCTCGACACCGAGGCGTGCAATTGAAAAAACAATTATACAAGTCTTCGATTAGCAGCTATCAGCCGACCACACTTGGATATTTGAGACAACGCCAAATATCCATCGTCACAGTCCGGTTCACAGCGTTTTGCATCCGTGAACGCATGCCGCTCCGGGGCGAACCTCTTTTTCCCTAAAAGCGCGCTTCCGAAACGATATCGACAATCAGGTCGATGTCGCGAATAGCCGTGCGGAGTGCTGAACGCTCATCTGCGCTCAGAGTTTTAACGGCGACGCGATTGGAGAGCGGCACGCCGGCGTTCACATCCGCAAGCTGCTGCTTCAGGATCGCCCGCAGGATCGTTTCATGCGACGAAAGCGTGCGCTCAACAGCGGCATCGCTCATAAAGTCCGCCTGCCCGGCGCGCCGAAGCCGCTCGACCGTCGAACGCGCAGGCAAGCTGTGCCGGATCGACATAATGCGGGCGGCGGTAAAGATCGGCATGAGACCACCGGCCTTCAGATCGGTCCGATCATGCGCATCCGTCCGAAAGCCCCACATGCCAAGAGGCGAATTCCAGCGCCGCGCCAACTCCGTCAGCAGCGCCTGGAAGGCCGGCGCTTTATGCGCGCGCTCATAAGCATGTCGCCAGATCTTGTCGGCCAAAGCCGGGTGCCCGTATACCGCCGCCGCGTCAAAGAAAATATCAACATTGAGAAGGTCTTGCGGGCTGGACTTTCGCACCCATCCATCAATCGTCTCCTGCCATCCATCCACGCTTTTGCGCCACGCGGCGTTGCGCGCCATGACCCCACCCTGGCAATAGGGCACGCCCGCCTCATCAAGCAGATCCGCAATATGGCCGCCCAATTGCTCGAACCATAGATCTTCCGGCCCGCCCGGTTCGCCCTGCTCGTAAACAATGGCGTTGTCCTGATCCGGCGCGAGCAGGCTTTCCCCCCGTCCGCCGGAACCCAGCACCATGACGGCATAAGGCACCGGAGCGCTCCCCTGCCCGTCTGCAAGCATCCGCGCTTCGGCGATCTCGCTGGCGCGGCGGGTCAGGGTGCAGAGTTCGGCGCTGATCACCGCGCAAATACTGCGCGCATCCAGTTCATCGGCCAGCAGACCGCCGGCCAGCTTCGACAGCTTCGCCCGCGCCGCCGCAAGCCCGCCGCCATCTTCCGCCGCCTCGATCTCATCGCCAAGCAGGAGCGCTTCGCTGGCCCGCGCCCGCAGCAGGTTGCGCGGCGTCACCATGCCGACAATTTCACCATGATCGTCGCTCACGGCGAGATGACGGATACCGAGCCGGTTCATGCGCGCCATCGCCGTGTAGAGATGCCGGTCTTCCCGCATCGCATGCAGCGGTGAATTCATAATGCTCCGCAAGCGGATATAATCATCGCCCTGCACATCGGCGGCGATACTACGAAGAACATCCCGCTCCGTAACGATCCCGACCGCATCGCCGGATCGGACGAGCACGGAACTGACCTGCTTCTCGATCAGCAATCGCGCAGCGTCCTGCAAGGTCAGATCCGCGGACGCGAAAACAGGCGGCGCGCTCATGACGTCCGACAGGCGCTTCTTGTAAGCATAGCTGTCGATCCGTAACGGATAGTCTGCCGGCTTCAACTCGGAAACGTCCGCGTCCACCCCTGCGGATTCGCGCGCAAGCTCCTGGCTTCCATCATTAAGCATTGCCTGACTTGCCGACAGAGCTTCGCCAAGCGTACGGATCCCCTTCCTGCGCAGTAGCGGGATCATCGCAACCCAGATCTCCGCAGCCGCCTGCGCATCGCCCAGCGCGGTGTGACGATCGGTAATCGCAATGTCGAAGCGGTCCGCGAGGCTTTCCAGCGACTCGGTTGCAAGCTGCTGCGAGGCAAGCAAACGCGCCAACGCCTGCACGCAGATCCAGTAGCGGTCGCGCCAGCCAATATCGGCAAGCGCACATTCGCGCTTCAGCACGGAGATATCGAATCCGGTCCGGTAGCCGATCAGAACGCGCGGTCCCGTAAAGGCGTCGAATATGTCCCAGATTTTCACGAATGTATGGGCGTCTGCAACGTCAGCGTCGCGAATATTATGAATCGTGGAGGATTTCTCGGGAATCGGGACACCCGGATTGATGAGATGCTGGACCGAGCGTTCTCGGTGGATCGCCACGCCGTCAACCTGTATGCTGGCAAGCTGCACAATCCTTGCGTGAGCGGGATCGACGCCGGTCGTTTCGCTATCGATTGCGGCAGCCGCAAGCGAAATCAGGGGCGTTGACGGATCGAGCAATTCCATACTCAGCTATCCTATGGTCCTGCGGCTATCGCAGCCGGCGATACGGGAGCGTTTTGGAACTGTTTACCACCATTGAGCCGCCGCCATATTGATCCCGATCATGCATGCGCCAAAAAGGGGGCACGATCGGCCGGAGACGGCTGCTTGCAAGACCCCGCCGACCAATTTACAGCATGAGCGCAAAAAGGCTCAAGGCGAGGATTAAGGTCAGATCCAGCAGGGGAACCAAAATACGCCGGCACTTCCAGCGCCGTCTCGATCCGCCAAAACGGTCATCTGCATTCGGCATCAGAACTTGCCCCGTTTCTCCTCCACGGACGCAAAAAACCGATCGAAAATAACGCCGACTTGCTGGCGGAATCCTTCGATACGGCTTTCGGACAGGTTGAATGTCACAATCGCGGGGATCGCGACGCATATGCCGAGCGCCGTTGTCGTCAGCGCCTGCCGGACGCCGCCGGCCAGCACTGCGCGACCGGCATCATCGCCTGCAGCCTCCCATGTCCGAAACGCCTCGATCAGACCAAGGATTGTTCCCAGAATACCCAGAAGCGGTGCAATGACGCCGATCAGTTCAAGCGTACGGTTCGAGCGCGATATGCGAATGAGATAGGACGCCGCGGCATCCCGCATATCCGCCTCGATCCGTATCCGCGATGCATCGGCCTGAACTAGCCTCGCGCCCACAAGCAACAATCTGGCCAATGGAGCGCCCGAATTTTCCAGGACCTCGATAGCCTCTTTGTCCTTCTCGCCATAACGGCGCAGATATTCGTTCACTGCCCGCTTGCGCGAAAGGCGGCCCTGCCCGAAAATAAACAGCTTCGACAGGATGATAAGAAAGGTCCAACACAGAAGCCCAACAAGAATTACGCCGACCGGACCTGTCATTTCGAAGAATTTCGAAATCTCTTCGGCTATGAGTTCGTCGGTCATACGTGGGCTTAGTCCTTTCAGGTGCTATGCCGCAACTGACGCTGCTTCAGGCCCCAAATATCATAAAGCAACGTTGTTAACGATCCATGCGCCGCCAGCGGCAATCAGCCCCGCGAGAATGGCCGGGATGAGCGTACTCACAAGCACGGACAGCAAAGTTACAAATGCATCGAACAGTTTCTTGGCAGCATCGAGCAATTCCTTGATCGACCGGTACACCAGATAGACAACCGCGATGCCGGTGATGACAAGAAGGACCTGCTGCCATAATAAAAGCTCGCCGAACTGCAACCATGGAACAGCATTGACCTGATCTGCAACCCAGGTCCAAACCGTATCAATGAAACGAAATATAGCAGCCAGACCCTGTCGCAAGAGCTGTAAAAGCTGATCAACAAACTGCATATGTTCTTCTCCTACCCTGTATCTCGCCGCCCCCTACGGAAACGTGCCGCAAGAAAGTGTGGCATATCAGCATGCGGGAGCAAGCATTATTGTTCCTGCAAACATCGTCCTACCGCGGATTGCTGGAGCATAAACAAGAAATTTTTATGATTTATGAGCGCTTTTTTCATGCGTATTATGTTGGATGTAAAAAGAGTTGCGCCCTTACATCTTGCGGTGCAAAGTCCGCGCTCCATTTAAAGCTGGAAAACCACAGCAAGAAGCGTGGAACGCCAATGCAAAAACATCCATCCATGCCGCCGTATACACAGCCGATAATCCGTGTTTCAAACCTCTCCAAGACCTATGGTGGCGGTTTCCAGGCGCTGAAGAACATTGATCTGGAAATTCGCCAGGGCGAGATCTTTGCGCTGCTCGGACCAAATGGCGCCGGCAAAACCACTCTGATCAGCACTATTTGCGGCCTCGTCAACCCGTCCGGGGGACAGGTGAGTGTCGATGGGCACGACATCATTACCGATTTCAGAGCAGCTCGCAAAATGATCGGGCTCGTTCCGCAGGAACTGGCAACTGACGCCTTTTCCAGCGTCTGGACAACGATCTCCTTCAGCCGGGGGCTGTTCGGCAAAAAGCCGGATCGCGCCTATCTCGAAAAAGTCCTGAAAGATCTCACGCTATGGGACAAGAAGGACAATCCGATCATGACGCTCTCGGGCGGCATGAAGCGCCGCGTGCTGATCGCCAAGGCGCTTGCGCATGAACCGCGCATCCTGTTCCTCGATGAACCAACCGCGGGCGTTGACGTTGAGCTGCGCCGGGACATGTGGGAAATTGTCCGGTCACTGCGTTCTTCCGGCGTCACGATTATTTTGACGACGCATTATATCGAGGAAGCGCAGGAAATGGCCGATCGCGTCGGCATCATCAACAAGGGCGAGATCGTTCTGGTTGACGACAAGGACAATCTGATGCGCCAGCTCGGGCGCAAACAGCTTATTTTGGACCTGCATCAGCCGCTCGACTCCATACCGCCCGAACTGGCAGATTACGGGGTGGAAATCGCTGATAATGGCCAGCAGCTCATCTATACATACGACACGACAGGGGAACGGACCGGCATCACCAAGCTGCTTCAGGCTCTGAGTGAATCCGGCATTCGTTTTCAGGATCTCAACACAACGAAAAGCTCGCTCGAAGATATTTTCGTTGATCTCGTAAAGAACACGACATGAATTTCACCGCGGTCAAATCAATCTATCTTTTCGAGATGGCCCGTTTCGGGCGTACGCTGTGGCAAAGCCTGATCTCGCCGGTGGTATCGACATCGCTCTACTTCGTTGTTTTCGGTGCGGCGATCGGCTCCCGGATTGACGAGATTGGCGGCGTGCAGTACGGCGCCTTCCTGCTGCCGGGGCTGATCATGCTCAACCTCTTGACACAGAGCATCTCCAACGCGTCCTTCGGGATCTATTTCCCCAAATTCACCGGCACCATCTATGAAGTCATGTCAGCGCCCGTTTCCTTTCTGGAGATCGTGCTCGGCTACGTCGGCGCAGCCGCAACGAAATCTCTCATTCTTGGCATTATGATCCTGCTGACGGCGAGCCTGTTCATCCCGATCCAGATCGCGCATCCCTTCTGGATGGCGTTCTTTCTGGTCATGACCGTCATCACGTTCAGCCTGCTCGGCTTTATCATCGGGATCTGGGCAGATAATTTCGAGAAGCTGCAGATCGTACCTCTGCTCGTGATTACGCCGCTGGTTTTTCTCGGCGGCAGCTTCTACTCAATCGACATGCTCCCGGAGACCTGGCAGACCGTCACATTGTTCAACCCGGTTCTCTATCTGATCAGCGGGTTTCGCTGGAGCTTCTACGAAATATCCGACGTCAGCGTTGGCGTTAGCCTCACGATGATCATGGTCTTTCTCGGATTGTGCCTGCTGACGATCTGGTGGATTTTCAAGACCGGATACCGGCTCAAAACATAAACCTCAACACAGCAAAACGCCCCGGAATCCGGGGCGTTCGCGTATGCGTGAACAAAGAAATAGAGCGCCACAGGCGATTCCGGCCAGAAACCTGACGCTCTATGAATGCCATGGCGTCAGCGATGCCGCCTGATACACCGACGGAAACGCCGCGTACCCCAACCCCAGCGCTTGCCGCAAATACGGCGCACCTTCCGTCCGGGATAATATACGCCAACGTCGTGGCGGCGCAGGCAACGGCGAAAACGTCTATTGCCCCTACCCCAGCGGCGTGCGCAGATGCGGCGCCATTTACGGCCGTGGCGATAGTGGACTTTCTCAAGATTGCTAGCGGCCTTTGCCGTTTGGGTCGCAATTGATTGAATTGGTTCAAGAGTAAGTGCTGCGGCCTGCACGGAGCTGTTACCGCCAGCAATGGCTGCAAAACCAAGAGCAGCAAGGGCGAAGCCTGTCTTGATGTTCATCATGCAGTTTCCTTTTAAAGTTCAAACTGAACATGATGATTATTTATATTTCACAAAATAAGAACAGCTATAAATTGTATTTGAATATGACGATTTTTACTACAGAAAAACTTAAATTCATCGTGATTACTACTGAATTGTCGCAATTTCTGACAATAAACAGCCTTTGTCAGAAATTGCGACAAATTAAGAGCGGCCATTCATGCGCTCTTCAGACAATCGCCCGGCAAATCATCAGTAGGCCGAGATTGCGCCATCGGCGGCCCGCGGGTCGGATGAGCCGAACAGGTAGCCGTCCCGACGAAGAATGGAGTTGGTGCGTCCCAGAATACGGTGTTTCCATTGGCCTTTATCGTCTTTCGGCAGGATAAAACCGCGCGCTTCCAGCGAACGAAGCGTATCGCGCGACACGCCGCGTTCAGTAAAAACAAGGTCCGGCAACCACTGATGATGGATGCGCGGCGCGGCCGTCGCCTCCGCAATGTTCATCTTGAAGTCCATCACATTCATCAGGATCTGCATGACCACGGTGATAATCGTGCTCCCGCCGGGACTTCCCGTTGCGAGATAAGGTTCGCCATCCTTGAACACGATTGTCGGCGTCATCGATGAAAGCGGACGCTTGCGCGCCTCGATCGCATTCGCCTCGCCGCCGATCAGCCCATAGGCGTTCGGCACGCCTGGCTTGGATGCGAAATCATCCATTTCGTTGTTCAGCAAAAAGCCGGCTCCGTCGACAGACCAACCGCTTCCGAATGCGAAATTGATCGTATAGGTATTGGCGACGGCATTGCCATCCTTATCCATGATCGAGAAATGCGTCGTCTGCTCACTTTCCGGCGGCGCGGGCGTTCCAGCAGATATATCGGCGGATTTCGATGCGTTTGACAGGTCGATACCGCCCCGCAGCACATCAGCATAGGGTTTTCCCGCCAGCCCGGCGACCGGCACATCCCAGAAATCGGGATCTCCCATATGCTCGGCGCGATCCGCGTAAGCCCTGCGCATTGCCTCGACCATACGGTGTATCGTGTCCGCACTGTTGTGGCCTGAAGCGGACAGATCATACTCCTCCAGAATGTTCAGCATCTGGACAAGATGCGTCCCCCCCGACGATGGCGGCGGCATCGAATAGATATCGTGGCCGCGATACGTCCCCCGCACAGGCTCGCGTTCGACTACGCGATAACCCTCCAGATCCTCATGCGTGATGAGGCCATTGCCGCTTTTCATCTCGGCGACGATCGCATCGGCCACCCAGCCCTTGTAAAACCCGTCCCGGCCAGTTTTGGCGATTGATGTCAGCGTCTTCGCCAGATCCCGCTGAACAAGCCTTTCTCCCGTATGAAACGGGCGGCCATCCGGATGAACGAAATAATTCGCCGACGATTGATCCTTGACGAAGCGCGGCACATTCCTCGCCAGCGCATAGGCAAGGCCGCGCGGAATTTCAAAGCCCTCCTCAGCAAGGCGGATTGACGGGGCCAGAACCTCTGCCAGCGTCATTGTGCCATAGTTTTCAAGCACATGGATAAGGCCAGCTACCGTTCCCGGCACGCCTGCGGAGGCATGGGAAAAGCGCGCCTTGTCCTGATCGACTTCGCCATCGGCTCCGAGAAACAGATCGCGGCCAGCTGCTTCCGGCGCCATTTCGCGATAGTCGATGGCGATAACCTTCCGCTCTTTTGCCAAAGCGATGAGCATGAAGCCGCCGCCGCCAAGATTGCCCGCCTGCGGATGTGTGACGGCCATAGCGAAGCCGGTCGCCACCGCCGCATCGAAAGCGTTGCCTCCTTTTTTCAATATATCCAGACCAACTGCGGAGGCGATCGCATCCTGAGTGGCGACCATACCGTTCTGCCCGATCACCGGGTGAAACCGCACATTGCGCGAGATCAGGGCTTCGGCTGCGGGATTGGCGCTCTCCTGCGCGGTGGAAAGTGATGTCGCGAATGCAGAGACAGCCAGGAAGAAGGTAAAAAACAGCTTGCTCATAAGAACACCTGCTACAAGTAAGATTTTTTGGTTGCGCCATTGTCGCGCATGATCGGGCCTGGGGAAAGATAGCAGATCACGAATTTCGTAAAATCCCCGACTCAGTTTGAGTTGCTAAAATACATCAATACACCTATAAATTGTGAACCTGCATTGGATAAGTCGAAAACACCACAACCATTAAGAGTATTTTCAATTATTCTCGCCTCTACCGCTTAACCTGTCGGAGTTGAGGCGTAAGTGTATTTCTCATCGGCATGAAACGGGCGGCGTTTCAGTCAGTCTTAAAGTATTGAAAGAGTAGGATTCATGGGGAAGTACATATCGTATGCGTCGCGTTCTGCGTGCGCGTTTCTTTGCCTGGCGGCCGCCTGTAGCAGCCCGGCAATCTCTGCCGACCTCGGCTATCCCGGCGGCGGCTATAAGGATTACGGCGATCCAATCATCGTCCCGTCAAACTTCTATTCCTGGACGGGCTTCTTTCTCAGCGGAAATCTCGGTTACGGTTGGGCCAACGCGAACACCGACAATCGTCCTGGTAGCGGCGGATTCGACGACAAGGCCAACGGCTTCAATCTGGATCCGGGCGGATGGCTGGGCGGTGTGTCCGGCGGCCATAATTGGCATATGGACACTTTCGTCTTCGGGTTGGAAGGCGATCTCGGCTATATCGGCGCTAATGACCGCAACAGCAATGGCGCCGCCTTTGCCGAAGCCGAGTATGGTTGGTATGGCGCTCTGACCGCACGCGCCGGTTTTGCGCAAGACCGCTTCATGTTCTATGCAAAAGGCGGACTTGCACTTGCCGATATCAAGAATACAGCCGGCGCTATCGGCGCTCCCCTGGATTATTCCAAAAACCGTGACATCCATGCCGGCTGGGCTTTGGGTGGCGGCGCAGAATACGCCTTCAATCCGAATATGACGATGAAGATCGAGTATCTTTACATGGATTTCGCCGATGAAACATCGAGCAACGCTGAAGGCGATCTTTTCAAACATGATAATGACATTCACACCATAAAGGTGGGTGTCAGCTATTTCGTTCATACAGTGCCGCAGCTCCTGAAATAGCTGCGCCCGCATGCCGATGGCGGAGGCCCGAAGACTGCCTCCGTCCATTCTCGCTCACTCAACTTCGGTGATCACGCGCGCGCCGGTTTCAAGGGTCCGGTGAACGGGACATTTATCAGCGATTTCAATGAGTTTGGCTCGCTGCTCGTCGGTCAAATCACCTCGCAATCGCAGGACACGATCAAAATGATCGATGCGCGACTTATTACTTTCACAATCGACGCAATCATCAGCATGCCGCTTTTCATGACGGATTGCCACTTCGACATGCTCCAGCGGTATGTTTTTTCGAGCAGCATACATTCTGATTGTCATCGAAGTGCACGCACCTAGTCCGATTGCAACATAATCATACGGCGTCGGACCGGCGTCATCCCCGCCGACAGCGGGCGGTTCATCTGCAAGCAGCCTATGGGAGCCGATCCTGACAGTCTGCTGGAATTTGCCGGTTCCCGCTTCCGATACGAGTACGGCGTCAGACTCTTCGTCACCCGGATCAGTCGTCTCGGCGCCGTTCGGCGTAATAAACCGCGCTGCCCATGCGCTCAGCACCTCGGCGACATAGACGGCGTCGGCGCGGCGGGACAACAGATGATCTGCGCCATCCAGAGATACAAAACTCTTGGGATGTTTTGCTGCCTGATAGATTGCTGACGCATTCTTGATTCCGACAGTGACATCCGTTGGCGCATGAAAGATCAGCAACGCTTTTCGCATATTGGCGATCCGGTCGGCAATCGCCGTGGACTCCAGATCATCCAGAAACTGCTTCTTGATGCTGAAGGTCCGGCCCGCCAGCTGCACCTCGGCCTCACCCTTGGTTCGGATCTCTTCAACATGCGCCGCAAAATTTTGCTCGACATGAGCGGCATCAGCAGGCGCGCCGATCGTGGCGACCGCTTTCACTTCGGGGATATCTCCGGCGGCGGCAAGCACTGCTGCACCGCCAAGACTATGACCGATCAGGATTTCCGGAGCCTGCCCTTGCGCGCGCAGATAGTCGGCGGCAGCAAGCAAATCCTGCACATTGGAAGAAAAGTTCGTATTGCCAAATTCGCCTTCACTCGCTCCAAGACCGGTGAAGTCGAAGCGCAAGACCTGAAAACCGCGCCCGGACAATTCTCGCGAAATCCGCGCTGCCGCAAAGATATCCTTGGAGCACGTAAAACAATGCGCAAAAATTACAGTTGCCTTGGGCGGTTCAGCCGGACGTTCCATCCGCGCGGCAAGAAGCGCCCCTTGCGATCCGGGAAATTCAACTTTTTCTGACCTTGCCGCCATTCCTTACTCCTGTTCACATCAAGCCATCATCTCAACAGCCACGCCTTGAGATATACTGAACAGCGGAACACATCCCAATCACTTATCGGTTTAAGTAAAGTGAAGATCAAAACAGAAAAAGCAAAGGCCGCTCCAGAAGAAGCGGCCTCACTACCAATGCTAGTCAAATAGCATCAGAATTTGATGGTTGTACCCAGAAGGAATGTATCCAGCTCGGCATCTCCATCGTCTTCTTCAATACGGCGATACTGAACGTAAACATCAAGAGCTGCGGCGTTGAAGGACTGCGTCAGGCCGAGGCCATACAGCGTGTCATCTTCTAAGTCGTCATACTCACCATATTCGCCGTAGATCGTTGTCTTGCCGTAAGGAAGCCATTGCTTCTCGATACCGGCGTTAACATACCAGTATGAATCATCATTCACACCATCATCGGATTCACCTGCCGAGAATGAAGCAAATAATCCCGAAGGGATATGCATCAAAGATCCCGATCCCTGGAAGATCTCCGTGGTGACATCTCCGGCTTCCTCTTCCGAGTAACCGATACCAGCTGCAACGCGGAAAGCATTATATTCAGCGCTGTAGCGTAGCGTGATATCCCAGAAATCCGCATCATCATCATTGTCTTGAGGTTCCTGGTCGAGATCATCACTCCAGGACGCCGAGAAGATGAAGCCGGCGATCGATGGCGAATCGTAACGGATCACGTCGCCGCGGCCACCGTCGAAATTGCCGTAATCGCCGCCAAATTCATTATAGATATCGTTCTGAAACTCGTCAGAATCGCTGAATGTATTCGCAAGAACGATATTGGCAATACCATCGGTCGCGGTCGAGGCCTGACCAAGCGTTACGCGGCCGAGCTGCGTGCTCTCAATCCAGACATTATTTTTCCGGAGTTCGATGGGTTCGGCTTGCTCAACTGACACATCCAATTCGATGTTGTAGCCAGCCGTCCAGTTCGGGCTGATCGTCGCCGAACCACGAAAACCGAATTTCGAGCCGTCTTCATCAATCAGCACGGTATCGGAATCGTCTTCATCAGCTCCGGAGCCGTCAAAAACGAGCAGGCCACGGCTCACCACGCCATAGACCTGAAGCGATACGACCCGATTCCCTTTACGCGCTGTTGTCGATTCCAGCTCAGCAACACGTTCTTCCAGATCCGCGCAGCAGCCTTCGCCTAAACCAAGATCCGCTGCATTTGCAGACACAGAAAGCCCCAACAGCATGCTCGCTGCCGCGGCCAGAGTAATTCTACCCGTAGTCATGTAATCCCCCATTTGGATATCTCTCCAGTTCAGGGATTGGGGTTTATGGGGCCCTGAACCTTCGAGATTGCAAACACCTGCAACAAATAACCGGAGGTGCCAATCCGGAGAGAGAGATGAGAGAGATTATTATATGGTCGGAAAGATCATGCACCTCCAGCCAACCGAAACACAGTGTGCAATAGAAAGGGGACACGTTAATGGTGTAAAAACGGTATTGTTGTGATCTTAACAAGGCACAACCCCTGCGATAATTTTGGGAAATAAGGCGTGTGCAGGCGCTAAAGCAATCGCTTAGGTAGCAGAAAACTCCGAAAACATATTAAAATTCAATATTTTGAATAAAATTAACACCCGTTTACAATTTAGGCCAAATCAGCAATAAAAAAGGCCGCCCTAATCAAGGGCAACTTACAAGCTAACCGTTGTAAGCTAGATTTGTGTCAAAATTCCAGTTTTGACCAGATCGCAAAAAAAGAAGGCCGCCCCTGCCAGGACGGCCTTCAAACTAACCGTTATAAGCCAGATCAGAACGCGATCGATGTACCGAGCAGGAATGTTTCGAACTCGTCATCACCATCGTCTTCTTCAACGTGCCGATACTGCAGATAGATATCAAGCGCTGCAGCGTCAAACCGCTGTGTCAAGCCAGCACCCCACATCGTGTCATCATCACCATCAGCGTATTCGCCATATTCGGCATAAACCGTGGTGGCGCCATATGACAGCCAAGTTTTCTCAACACCACCATTGATGTACCAGTAATCGTCGCTGTCACCACCGTCGAACTCTTTTTCACCGGCAGAGAACGAAGCAAACAGACCAGTTGGGACATGCATGATAGAAGCAGATCCCTGAATAATGTCGTCGCCATTGCCCTCGTCAGTGTAACCGATACCGGCAGCCAAACGGAACGCGTTGAACTCTCCGCTATAGCGGAGAGTTACGTCCCAAACTTCATCGTCATCGCTATCCGCGACCTGAAAATCGTTAGTTTCGACGTTCAGATCGTCGCTCCACGATGCCGACAGAATAAAGCCGGCGATCGATGGAGAATCGTAGCGAATCAAATCACCGCGACCACCGTCGAAGTTACCGTAGCTACCGGCTGTGAATTCGGTATAGATATCGTTCTGGAAAGCGGCAGAGTTGCTCCAAGTATTCGCAAGAACAATATGCGCAATACCATCTGTTGCAACAGATGCCTGACCGATTGTTACACGACCAAGCTGTTCACTCTCGATCCAAAGGTTGTTCTGCTTGAGTTCAGGGCTACTTGCCTGTTCGCCAGCAACTTCGAACTCCATGCGGTAACCAGCAGTCCAGCCTGGCTTAATCGTTGCAGAACCACGAAAACCAAATATAGACCCATCTTCATCGATCAGCGATACGTCGTCAGCGCTTTCACCATCGTCGAGCTCTCCGCCGCCGTCATCACCATTTGTAGCTTCCCACGCCAGGATACCACGGCTTACGAGGCCATAAACCTGCAAGCTAACGACGCGGTTGCCCTTACGGGCTGTCGTTGCTTCGAGTTCAGCTACACGCTCTTCCAGATCTGCACAGCAGCCGCCACCAAGGTCAGCAGCGTTTGCGGAATATGCACCGAACAGCGTAGCAGCTGCAGCGACCAATGCAAAACGACTGGTCATTCTCATAGTTCCCCCAATCATCTCTCTCTCCAAACAGCCCCCAGATTTACCTGCCGGGCCTTCCCAAATACAGAGCACGTCAAATTATTGACAGCCCTGTGATCCAAGTCAGCCAGCGAATAAACTCCATAGCTGCCGACCTAAATTCACCTGACATGTGAGATTTTATTTCTCTCACCGTCCGGCTTACACGAATTTAGGTAGACCAATCTGATTGATGGGTAAATCACGAACAACAAAAAGATGCCTCATCCCTCACTCATTTGTGGCGGATTCGACACGAAAACTTCAAAATATCTACTTTAAGTTGTGCTCTAAACTAAAAACAACTCAATATTCAAGTGATAATCCTATATTTAGCCGGGTCTCCAGATACAGCGACTTCCTCGGGTAATCTGAGGAGACGCAATCCATTCAAACCTAATTTTTCAATACGTAACGTCTAACATATCAGTGTAGAATGTGGAACCACCTAAATGATGGTTCCACTGCTTTATCTAAATCAGATTAGAATGTGATGTTTGTGCCAAGCAAGAATGTGTCCAGCTCGTCACCACCCGATGTCGGAGCATCATCTTCTTCAACATGACGGTACTGCAAATAGATATCAAGCGCAGCAGAGTCGAAGCTCTGAACAAGCCCTACGCCCCACATCGTGTCGTCAACACCATCAATAGTCTCAGAACCTCTAACGACCTCGAATTCGGCATCATTATACTGTCCATACTCACCATAGATGGTGGTTTTACCATAGGACAGCCATGTCTTTTCGATACCGGCCGTTACGTACCAAAGGTCACCCTCGGCACCCGAAGCCAACTCTTTGTTGCCTGCCTGGAATGCAGCAAACAAGCCAGTTGGGACGTGCATGATAGATACCGAACCCTGAAGGATTTCGGATTCATCATGATCGTCGGTATAACCAACAGCGGCAGCCAAACGGAATGCATTGAACTCGCCGCTATAGCGCAGAGCTACGTCGAAGTAATCACTATCTTCATCCGATGCGTCGAGGCTATCGCTCCAGGAAGTAGAGAAGATAAAGCCAGCAACTGATGGAGAGTCATAGCGAAGAACGTCGCCGCGGCCGCCATCGAAGTTGCCGTATTTCCCACCAGCATCCAGGTAAAGACCGCCCTGGAAATCGCCATCGGGCGGGCGGGAGCCATCCAGGAACTGGAACAGATTCTGCAGAAGCACGAAGAGGAAGGCACCACGGATCTTCCCGCCTACTTTGAGGCGCAGACCAAGTATGACGCCCTGACGGACCCCGCG
>JAHQVI010000148.1 GCA_019634405.1 Hyphomicrobiales bacterium | reverse complement strand
CGAGCCAAGGCGTTTCGACCGCATTATCCTGACGGCGAAAGCCAGCAAAATTCCGCTGCCGCTGGTCAATCAGCTCAAGGATGGCGGCCATATGATTCTTCCGCTGGAGCGCTGGCCATGTCAGGAAAAACTCGTGCTCCTGAAAAAGACGCCTGACGGATTGAAGCGCAAAAATCTCTTGCAGGTGCGTTTCGTCCCGCTCGTGTCCTGATCGCGCTGACGCCACTTCGTGCTTCGATGTGGCAGAATAGTCTCAATTTTTATTGTCAACCAGCTTGAAAACCTTATGGAATTCGCGCTCGCCCTCCGACGAAAACACGATGATGCGCGAAGCTTCGTGGCGTTTTGCCCATCCCAGACCGTAGAAATGGTTCAAGAGCGCGGTGCCAAGCGATCCGGCCAGATGGGTCCGCCGTGCACTCCAGTCAAGGCAGGGCTTGCAAAGGGCGCGACGCTGTGTGCCGAGCAAATCTATATCAATGCCGAAATCGGCGAGGAACTTTGCACCGGAAGCTGACAGCTCAAGTGCACCGTCGCTCTCGCTGATCATTCCCCTTTCCCTGAGACTGTCCATCATCTGCACGCCATACTCGCCGGCAAGGTGATTGTAGCAGACGCGCGCCTTGCGCAGGGCAGGGTCGTTCGGCCCGGTGCGCGTGCGCATATGTCCGCGTTTGGCGGCCAGTCCCATCATCGCTTCGAGAACGTCGCCAACTTCGCAATCCGCCAGAGAAAAATAGCGGTGGCGTCCCTGTTTGCGCTGCCGGACCAATTCAGCCTTTTCAAGCTTGCCGAGATGAGAACTCGCTGTTTGCAGGGTAACGCCAGCCTCGTTCGCCAGCTCGCTTGCGGTCAGCGCCTTGCCGCTCATAAGTGCGGTGAGCATATTTGCGCGCGCCGGATCGCCAATCAGCGATGCGAGAAGCGCAATGTCCGGGCCTTCTTTCATGGTTCGATGTTAATCGAAGTATTTCTGTTCTGCAATATGCCAATCTCGATAGGTCAAGAGGAGGACGACAATGATTACCTGCTTCATTCGCTATGAGATCGATCCGGCAAAAAAAGATCAGTTCATCCGATACGCCTGGAATTGGGGAACGATCATACCGCGTTGCGGCGCGGATCTGATCGGCTATTTCGCACCGCATGAAGGTTCGTCAACGGTCGCCTATGGTGTGTATAATGTCGCCAGTCTTGCCGAGTACGAGGCCTATAGAATGAGGCTCGACGCCGATCCTGCGAGCCAGGAAAATTTCGCCTTTGCGAAGGATGAACAGTTCGTGCTCCGCGAAGATCGCCTGTTTCTCAAGAAGGCTTCGGCTCCTCATGCGCCAAAGGTAAAACGATGATCGCCGTCATTTTCGAAGTCGAGCCGCACCCCGAACACAAGCAGAGCTATCTGGATCTGGCCGCGAGTCTGCGGCCGCTTCTGGAGGAGATCGACGGCTTCGTTTCGGTGGAGCGTTTTCAGAGCCTGACCAATGAAAACAAGCTTCTTTCGCTCTCCATATTCCGGGATGAGGGGGCTTTGGCCGAATGGCGCAAGCTGCATGCGCACAGGAATGCCCAGACAAAAGGGCGTTTTCGCTATTTCAAGGACTACCGCTTGCGCGTCGCAGGCGTCATCCGGGATTACGGCATGTTTGAGCGCGAACAGGCTCCGGAAGACAGTATTCAGGCCGATGACGCCTAATTGCATCAAATCAGTCCGAATTTAAGCATGTTTTAACTGACAGTCTGCAAAACTTGCCTCGGATATGAGGTGCGGCCATGATGTATAGTCAGTTTTCGTTAGGGCACCGCGTGTTTGTAAACCGCGTTGCGTCAGTTTCAGTTGTCTGCCTGGCAATCCTGCTGGGCGGTTGTTCAGGACAGGGCGTTTCCTACAGCGACCTGCAGTCCGAACGCTATCAAGAGCATAAATCGGCGTCAGCGCCGATCCCGTCCGAACCTGTCTATGGGCATAACAATAGCGAAGCGGTTGCCGCCGTTGCCCGCTACCAGCAGACAAGCATTGAAAGCCGACAGCTTGCGCCAGTGCGCGTTGCTTCGCTGGACCACAATTATGTCGGTTCAAGCTATGCCATCCAGCCGGTTCAGGCGTCTCAGCAAACGGGGAATACGGGCCCGAGCGGTGCGAGATATGCACAGGCCGGGCCTGGATACTATCCCCAG
The DNA here is from genome assembly GCA_019634405.1 of Hyphomicrobiales bacterium. Lineage (GTDB taxonomy): Bacteria > Pseudomonadota > Alphaproteobacteria > Rhizobiales > Rhodomicrobiaceae > JAHQVI01. The sequence continues at coordinate 3,448 of JAHQVI010000148.1, read as the reverse complement.
AGAGACTATAGACATTCTCGGCCTGAAAGTTATCAGGACAGTGACTACGATCGCGAAGAGATCCCCGAGCGCTATGAAGCCGAGCAATATCTGCGCAAGGACGACTATCGCCGGAGGACATATTCTTCGGAAAACCGTGACTACTACACCGTCGTTTCCGGGGATACGCTTTACAGTCTTGCCAGACGCTTCGACATGACGACGGCCGAGCTTGCCGAGCTGAACGGCATTGTCGGCTCGAAGATCTATGCCGGTCAGAAATTGCGTGTTGGCCGTAAGCCGGTTTACACCGCTTCGAACCGGTATGAGCTTAACTATGACCCCCGCGATGACAATCAGGAAAGATCATATGCCGCGCCCAAGCGCGATCCGTATGACGAACGTCGTGGTTTTGAATATGAAGAGCGCAAATCACCGCCACCGGCTCGCCGCTCCTATTCCTCCTACGATGATTACAAGGTGCAGAACAGCCGTCCGTGGCGCGGTCACGAGCGCAGCGTGCAAGGTTATGACGATGGCGAGGAAGAACGGGACATTTACCGTAAGAGCTACAGCAAGCCGTCTGGCAGATATGAGAAATATACTGTCCGTCGGGGCGACTCGCTCTATTCGATTGCACGTTACTTCCGGCTGAATTATCGCGAACTTGCCTATTACAACGATATTCCGGTCTCAGGCACGCTTTATCCCGGGCAGGTTCTGCACATTCCCGATCAGCGCGGCGAAGTCTCCGGCTATGATCGCAAAGATCGACATGACGAGGAAGATTATAGCGAACGCAAAGCGCCGCCCCGCCAGAACAAACAGGCTGAAGCCGACGAAGATCTGCCTTACTGGAAGCGGCGCTCGGCATCTCGCCCGGTGAGCCAGTCCGGCAAACGGCAGGAGATTGCCAGCGCGGAAAACGGCGTTTCGACACCTGAAGTGATCGTTGACGAAGGTGAAGACAAGGAAGAAGCCAGCAACCGCAGTGAGCGTCCGTCCTCACAGAAAGGCAAGCCGGTCCTTGCCGCCCATAGCGATGTGAAGGCGGCCGGGTTGCGTCCGAAGCAAGTGCAGGCAAGCGTTGGCGAGTGCAATGATCTTCTGGAAAATCCGATGCCGCGCAGTTCCAAGACCTTCCGCGAGCCTGTCGAGGGGCTGATCGTGGCGCGTTTCGGGGCCACCGGCGATAAGACGATGAATGATGGCGTTGACTTCTCCGTTCCCAAAGGCACGCCGGTTAAGGCCGCCGAAAACGGCGTGGTCGCTTATACCGGCGATGAACTGCCCGGTTTTGGCAAGCTGGTCCTTGTTCGCCATGCCGACGGCTATGTGACGGCCTACGCGCATAATGACGAGTTGCTGGTCGATCGCTGCGACGTCGTTAAGCGCGGACAGGTCATTTCACGGGCCGGAGCGACCGGCAAGGTTACCAAGCCGCTGCTGCATTTTGAAATTCGCAAGGATGCAAAGCCGGTCGATCCGGAAGCGTATTTCGCCAGATCGTAAAACCTACAGGAACTAGCCGTATCCGCCCCCGTTGGTCATCTGGCCAGCGGGGGTTCCTGTTTCGGGCAAGACAATATGATTCGACGCTGTCAGGGGGAACCGAGCGAGCTTTCGCGACCGCCCTGCGCAAGATCTTGCCAAGGCGTCACGCCGCCGGGCTCGACAAAACGTTCGATCTCCCCGCTCTTTAGGGCATGTCGAACAGGAAGTCTTGCGTTTTTCCCGCGCGTTATCACGCGCTGTGCGGTCAGCTCGGTCTTGATGAAGCGCGCGTCCATGGCTGAAGCGCCGCGCAACCATCTTGTAACCATGCAGCGCGCCTGTCTCGGCAAGGGCCGGAGTTTAAGCGCACCTCGCGTCCGTGAAACCTCAGGTCAGAGGCGAGGGATCAGGCGGGAGATCGCTCTGCGCCAGATCGACATGAACATCGACCGTTGCCGGAGCGTTGATCAGCCCGGTTTCGTCAACGACCTGGAAGTCAATGACCCGGTCGCCCGATGCAGCTTCCGAGGAGTCGTTGTTGAAGGTCACGGAGTTGAGAACAGCCTGATAGTTTTCAGGTGTATCCTCCCCTTTCAGCATCAGCGTATTCGTGTCTGTGTCGAAGCCGCCATTGACAAGCTCTATATTCGTTCCCTCGATCATTGTCTGGCCGAAGGCGTTCTCCACGAGTGTCACGCCGTCCAGAGCCAGAATATCGCCAAGCTGATAGCCATCCGTGATCGCTACGACAGCCTCGGTGATGTCGGAACCGTTGGGATCCGTCACGGTCGCGCCATCGGCAATGGCAACGGGTGTCGCCGCCGCGTCATAGGTCACATCGCTGTTTGCCGTGTGGAATACGGGCGCGCCCACTGATCCCTGGCTGTCGACCTGCTGGGTGATCGTTATGCTGGTGGTGTCGCCGTCATTCTCCGTGGCGGTTGCCGTCGCAGTGACGGAAAACTCGGATGAGCCGTCACCGGGCGTCGTAAGTTGCAGCCCGGCGAGGTCTTCCGGCTCCAGCGACCATGTTCCGTCGCCATTATCCGTACCTTGATTAAGTGTGGCGCCTTCGGGCAGATCCGAGAGTGTGAGCGAAAGAGTTTCCGAACCATCCGTGTCCAGCAGGCTGGTTTCGATCTCCAGATCATAGGTCGCGGTCGTTGTTCCGCCGACGGTTTGTGGGAATTCGATCTTTGTCAGATAATAATCGCTGCCTTCGCCAAGAGGGGTTGTCGCGTCGCCATGATAGCTGCTTGCCGCTTTAAAGATGATCTGATCGAACATGCCGCCATTTTCTGCGGTTGCCGTAACGCTGCCTTCATTCGTCTCTGTTCCAAGAAAAGAGCCTTCGCCGACCAGGACGCCGTCAAGATAAAGCGCGTACAAGCCTTCTTCATGTCCTGTGGCGGAGCCTTCGCTTCGATACAGCTCGTCAAATTCAAAGGAGATTTGATCAACCGGATTATCGAACGCGATGATCAACTTCTCCGAGACGTCATGCGCCTGGCTGTAACCAATTTGATTATATGGTCCCGATGAAACGCCAGCCACGCCAAAACTGCTGCCGGAAAACCCGACATTGTCGATGCTGGCTTCGCTTAGCGTGCCATCCGCCTGAATCGTGCGCGCTGCCATCGTAAAACCGCTATTGGTTTGCGAATAGTTGGAGCAATCGATTGTTGTTGTGATTTCCGTTCCGCCGACCTCAGATATTGCAGGTTCGCTGACATGCATGGTCAGTCTGGGCGCATCGGCGACGGCTGTGACGTCGACGGTGAGGGTCTCCGTGGTGGTCGCTGTATCGGTTCCGTCGGTGGAGGTCGCCGCGACGGTGAGTTCGATCTCGCCTGAGAAGTCCTGCGGCGGGGTGATGGTGAGCCCGCCGAGCTGGTCCGGCGTCAGCGTCCATGTGCCGTCGCCATTATCGGTGCCGGCGCTGAGCGTTGCGCCATCGGGAACGTCGGAGATGGTG
>JAHQVI010000147.1 GCA_019634405.1 Hyphomicrobiales bacterium | reverse complement strand
GTATTTATCCAGCACCCGGCCTTTTCAGCCCCGCGAGACAGCGCTTGCACGGCCGGTCTGGAAATTGCGCCGTAGCTCATGCCTGAAATGTTGATGATGGACGAAAACGTATAGGGATGTTTTGTATAGGGGCCAACAGTTACAGGCGGAACGGTTTGCGCATCTTCATCAAGGGTCGGGAACGGACAATTGACAAAAATTAGCGAACCGACCGGATTGAGATTTTGCGTGGAGCCAAAAGCGATTGTGTTGTCGTTTTCGGTGCTGGAGCGGGTGATCCAGTCGCGTTCCGCCCTGTTAAATGGGCGCTCTTCACGATCCATCGCAAAGAAATATTGACGGAAGAATTCCCCCAGAGCACTGAATATTTCCCGGAAATGACCGATGACGGGATAGTTGCGGCGAATCGCGTTTTTCCTTTGTGTAATATCGGAAATAAACGTGAAAACAATAAGCAGGAACACGACGCCGACCGCAAATACGAACATGGTGGACAGGAAGTTCAATCCCTCCATGGTGAATTGGCCGAGAAAGTTCATGGCGACCTCCGCTTGTGCCACTATCGCAAATGTGGTGTCTTAATCCTCACAACCATCAATATCGCAAAGTTAACACGGCGCAGGATCAAGTGCGTCACAAGGATATGTGAAGCCGGGGTCAACAAATCGCAACGTCGTCGGCGCGCTCAGATGGAGATACCGCAGGCACGCTCCGCACTCTGGCGCATTGCCGCAATGTTTCCGGCGTAATCGCCGCCCTTGAAAACGCCGGAGCCTCCGACCAGCGCATTTGCACCGGCGCGAGCGACATCAGCAGCATTTCCCGCATTGACGCCCCCATCGACCTGAATATCAATCGGACGCTCACCAATCATCATCTTGAGTCGGCGGATTTTCTCGAGTTGCGCAGGGATCAGCGCCTGCCCGCCAAAACCCGGATTGACGGTCATGACCAGAACGAGATCGAGCTTGTCGATCACATATTCAATTGCGCTTTCCGGTGTCGAGGGCGTCAGCGAAACGCCCGCTTTCTTTCCAAGAGCGCGGATGGCTTGAAGCGAACGGTCGAGATGCGGTCCGGCCTCCGCATGGATCGCAATGATATCGGAACCCGCCTTGGCGAAAGCTTCCAGATATGGATCGCAAGGCGCGATCATCAAATGAACGTCAAAAATCTTCCGGCTATGCGGACGCAGCGCCGCGACGACATCAGGGCCGATGGTGATGTTCGGCACGAAATGGCCATCCATCACATCGATATGAACCCAGTCGCACCCCGCATCGTCGATGGCGCGGACCTCTTCGCCCAGGCGCGCAAAATCTGCCGATAGGATGGACGGAGCAATGAAAATGGGGCGCTGCGTTGTCATGTTTCTTAAGCCGTCTTCGGATCGAGTTCGCCGGAGGCGTAGCGTTTCGCCATTTCAGCCGCTGTAATAACCTTGATCTTCGAGGCGTTACCGGCCGTGCCGAAGGCTTCAAACCGTTCCTCGCAGACTTTCTGCATCGCTTCCATGGCGGGCTTGAGATATTTGCGCGGATCGAACTCGCCCGGCTTGTTGCCGAAGAGCTTGCGGATCGCGGCGGTCGCCGCCAGACGCAGGTCCGTGTCGATATTGACCTTGCGGACGCCGTGCTTGATCCCGCGGACAATTTCCTCAACCGGCACGCCATAAGTCTCGCGGATCTCGCCGCCATATTCGTTGATCACTTCCAGCAGGTCCTGGGGCACCGAGGAGGATCCATGCATCACCAGATGCGTGTCGGGCAGCTTTGCGTGGATCGCCTCGATGACGTTCATGGCAAGCACGTCGCCGGTCGGTTTGCGGGTAAACTTGTAGGCGCCATGCGAGGTACCGATTGCAACGGCAAGCGCGTCGACCTTGGTCGCGGCAACAAATTCAGCTGCCTGATCGGGGTCGGTCAGCAGCATATCCTTGGACAAGGTTCCCTCAAATCCGTGGCCGTCTTCCTTCTCGCCGGCACCGGTTTCCAGCGACCCAAGACAACCCAGCTCGCCCTCAACGGAACAACCGACCCAATGCGCCATCTGCGAAACTTCGCGGGTAATATTGACATTATACTCATAGGAGGCAGGCGTTGAGCCGTCCGCCTCCAGCGAGCCGTCCATCATCACGGAATCGAAGCCATATTTGATGGCCGAAGCGCATGTCGCTTCGTTATTGCCATGATCCTGATGCATGCAGATCGGAATCTCGGGAAACTGCTCACGCAAACCGTCCATCAGTTTGGCGAGGAGCTGGTCGCCAGCATAGGCGCGCGCGCCCCGGCTTGCCTGAATAATGACGGGCGAGGCGGTCTTGCGGGCGGCCTCCATGATGGCGAGGCCCTGCTCCATATTGTTGATATTGAACGCCGGAACGCCGTAGCCGTGTTCCGCAGCATGATCGAGCAGCTGACGCATTGAAATGCGTGGCATGGTATTTCCTCCTGACTTCGCGGGTCAGCGTGCTCTTGCAAGCACGGCGACGCCCGGTAATTCGCGGCCTTCGAGCAGTTCGAGAAACGCACCACCCGCCGTGGAAACATAGGTGAAGTCATCAGTGACGCCAGCCATGTTTAACGCGGCGACGGTATCGCCTCCGCCTGCAACCGAAACGAGTTCACCCTTCTTCGTAAGCTCCGCAGCCAGCTTTGCAAGTGCGAAAGTGCCTTCTCCAAAGGGAGGTGTCTCGAAAGCGCCCACCGGACCGTTCCAAAGCAGAGTCCGCGCGCCTTTGAGACGTTCAGCAATGTCCTCTATCGATTTCGGGCCAATGTCGAGAATCATGCCGTCCGCCGTTATATTTGTTACGTTATATACGCTATTTGGCGCATTGGGTTCAAATGCCGTCGCAACGACTGCGTCCGTTTGCAGAACAATGCGGCATCCCGTTTCCACGGCGCGCGACATGATCTCACCGACCGTACTTGCAAAATCAGGCTCACACAGAGATTTGCCGACCTCCTGGCCGCGCGCATGTAGAAATGTGTTGGCCATGCCGCCGCCAATGATCAGAATATCGACCTTGCCGACAAGATTGGTCAGAACCGGTATTTTCGTGGAAACCTTGGCGCCGCCTACCACTGCCGCGACAGGGCGGCGGGGTAATTCCAGCACCACTCCGAACGCATTCAGCTCGTCCATCATCTGCGGTCCGGCATAGGACGGCAGAGCGCGAGCCAACCCGTAAACGGACGCATGGGCGCGATGCGACACCGAAAAGGCGTCATTGACGAAAATGTCGCCAAGCCCCGCCAAAGCGGCGACGAATTCGGGATCGTTGCTCTCCTCGCCCTCATAAAAGCGCAGATTTTCAAGCAGAACAACGTCGCCTGCCTGCATGGCGGAAACGGCCTGCTTCACCTCGTCGCCTATACAGTCCTCGACAAAGCGCACAGGACGCTCCGGCATCAGTTCGCCAAGCTTGTCAGCGACGGGGCGCAGCGTGAATTCCGGATTTTTCTTCCCTTTTGGACGCCCCAGATGCGAGAGAATGATCACCTTCGCCCCGCCATTGGCGAGACGCTTCAGCGTCGGCAGAAAACGTTCAATCCGGGTCGCGTCGCTGACCTTCCCGCCGGCCAATGGAACATTGAGATCCGCGCGGACAAGCACGCGCGCGCCATCAAGTTCGGCTTCGTCGATTTGCGGATAAGAGCTGTTCGAAATATTGCCTGTCATAAGCGATAATCCCGTAGAAGCGCGGGCGGAGACCGACCGGCTGCGGTTAAATGTAACTGCGAACGATATATGCGCGGCATTGCGTAGAAGATGCGGCGCGGATCTGCGCCGTGCCAACTGAGACAATCTATCAGATAAATTGCTTCATGCGGCAACGCAACATCAAGCCTAAATCAGCGCCAACGCAAGTCAATATCCAGGCAGACAAAGTCATTCCACAGCACGACGCTACAATGGAGCAGCCGGCTTCGCGGTGAATTCGTCATTACGACAAAATCATTTTGACATCTAACTGTCATTTACAAATGTTTCTATGCCCGGATGTCTGCAATATAACAGAATCTTCCGGAAGACCTCATTCATGATCAAGAATGACCAACTGGCCGAATTCGCTGCGCGAGCGGAGGGACCGCTGCTGCTCTGGGGCCGTTCATTTCAGAATTTTGGCCAGATTTGCAGTCTCTTCCCGTCCAGCCCGTTTGTCGGGCGCGCAATGGGTTGGGCGATTGCGGATCGTCCGGCGGATCATGTCGTTGAACTCGGCGCGGGGACAGGCGCCGTCACGCGGCAGTTGCTGAATAATGGCGTGCCTTCCGATCAGCTTACGCTCCTTGAAATAGACGCCAAGCTTGGCGGGCATCTTCGCCGCACCTTTCCGGAGGTGGATGTTGTTATTGCGCCAGCACAGGAACTCGCAACGCTCTGGCGGGACCGGAACGGGCCGCAAACCGGCGCGATCGTGTCAACGCTCCCGATGCGGCTCTTCAACAAGCGGATGATTTTCTCGATCATGCGCAACTGTTTCTCAATCCTCGAAGAAGGCGGCGTTTTCGTACAGTTTACCTACCGTCAGAGCAGCCCCATTCCCGAGCGTATATGCGACGCGCTGGATCTGCACGGTGAACGCTGCTCCAGGGTCTGGATCAACCTGCCGCCAGCCGGGATCTGGATCTACCGGAAGACCGAGACAAACATCAGATAGCGCAAGCCGTCGTTCAATTCATGCTCATCCCGTAGCAACACAGGCGGTACCGCAATTGCGACAATGCTGCGCAAATGCCGGACTGGCGGGGAAATGCAAAACGTCTTTCGCGAATATGGAACTACCGCTCTGCGGCATCGGACCGAAAAGTGAGACCGGTTTTCAGTCCAATGCCTGGACAGATAGATCGGGCGCCACAACCAGGTCCGGCTAACGCCCGCGCGCGGCACATCTAGAGCGTTTTGACGTGAAACAGAGTCGTTTTGGGATTCCCAAATTCGTTTATCGGTAATTCATAGGTTTCCATCTGAATTGATGGCGGCTTTGATGGCACGTAGTTTGAGTTCAGACCTTCGGCGGCGGGTGATTGAAGCAATCGAGGACGGTCTTTCGAGACGTGCTGCCGCCCGCCGCTTTTCGATCGGAGAATCTACAGCGGGCAGTTGGTATAGGCACTGGCG
>JAHQVI010000146.1 GCA_019634405.1 Hyphomicrobiales bacterium | reverse complement strand
ATGATAGCCAAGCTACGCTGTGTGCGTGACGAAGTTGCGCGTGGGCATGTCGCGACAACGGCAGCGTTTGCGCGGGCAATGTCGCCGACCGTAGAGAACGGCGTTTCATTCGACCTTCCCTGGCCTTGGGGCGGTGAACGTTTCGAGCTGACGGCGCTGAGGCCATTGACTTATATCACCGGTCCTTTGGGCAGTGGAAAGACGCGGTTTTTAAGGTGTCTTGCGGAAAATCTGCCGAGGGCGGTCTTGCTTGACATGGACCGGCTGGAAAATCGAGGTGGCGCCGTTCGCGAGCGGTTGAATGGCGACCCGGCCCTGAAGGCGCGCGTCGATCGGGCATTGACCTGGCTTGACGAAGACGGTGCGACAATTTCCAACGCCTTGATTGCGCTGCTGGCTGGTTTGGAGGACGCAGAAACGGCGGTCATTGCCGTTGACATGATAGAGCAGGGCCTCGACCAGCCAACGCAGGAAGCGCTTATCGCCTATCTGCGCCGGTGCGGTCCTGCCGCCCGGTCAATATGCATGACCACGCGGTCTTCAGCGATTCTGGATCTGGATGCGATCGGGCCTGACGAAACAATTCTGTATTGTCCGGCCAATCACAGCCCTCCAATGCGCGTCGTCCCGCATCCTGGCGCGCCCGGATATGAAACGTTAGCCAAATGCGTCGCGTCTCCCGCGGTGCGGGCCAGAACGGATGGCCTTGCCGCCATATTCGCCAATACGCGATGAACCAGATTGCGCAGGCGTCGGAATTGGACTGGCGCGGCGTTGGCCCGTGATCCATAACCATACGGAAATTTGCACGCCGAATAAGTGATTATTCTTCACCAAACTCATATGCAATAAAATATGCAGGTGATTTGACCGTCCTCATCGCGATTGTCGGCATTGCGCTCCATCGCTGGGATCGCCCAGCCGGGAAACGTGCTTTCCGGGATTGCAAGGCCAGTTTCAATTGGGATGGGCAGCGGTCTCTGGGAAGGAAATCTGAAATGCGCAACGCCCCGACCGAGACAGGGCCGTTCTGGCCGAGAGATCTTGACTGGCATCCAAAGGCGCTAACGCCCGGCTACAAGACGTCTGTACTGCGTTCGCCGCAAAAGGCGCTGCTGTCATTGCCGAACACGCTTGGCGAGATCAACGGCCCGCTGTTCGGGCACAATATGATCGGCGAATTCGACAATGATCTGCTCATCAATTTCGCCAGGCCGGGCGAGACGGCGATCGGCGAACGGATAATCGTACACGGCTATATTCTCGACGAGCACGCCAAGCCGGTCTCGAACACTTTGCTGGAGGTCTGGCAACCCAATGCGGGCGGGCGCTACCGGCATGTCAAGGACGGGTATGCTGCGGCTATCGATCCGAATTTTGGCGGTTTCGGGCGTACGCTGACGGATGATGACGGTTATTTTGCTTTCCGCACGATCAAGCCCGGCCCGTATCCCTGGCCGAACAACCAGAATGACTGGCGGCCATCCCATATCCACTTCTCCGTCTTCGGTCCGGGCTTCGCGCAGCGCCTGATCAGTCAACTCTATTTCGAAGGCGACCCCCATATCGCGCTCTGCCCGATCGTGAATACGATCAAGGATCCACAGGCCATCGATCAGCTCACTGCTAAACTTGACATGGACAACACCATACCGATGGATGCGCGCGCTTACCGTTTTGACATTGTTCTGCGTGGCCGTCGTTCGACGCTGTTTGAAAACCGTATGGAGGGCAATTGACGATGAGACGCTTTACAGATCGCCTCAAGGAAACGCCCTCGCAGACCGCCGGCCCTTATGTCCATATCGGCACGACGCCCGGTTTCATCGGGATTGGCGGCGTTTACCCCGCCGATCATGGCGCTGTGATGGTCAATGAAAGCGCCAGGGGCGAGCGCATAACGATCACGGGCAGCATTTTTGACGGGGCGGGCGCGCCATTGCGCGACGCGCTCCTGGAAATCTGGCAGGCCGACGCCAACGGGCTGTTCAACAGCCGATCGGAAAGGCGCGGGACAGCCGATCCCGGGTTCAGCGGATGGGGACGTCAGCCGGTCGATCTCGAAACCGGCATCTATCGGTTCGAGACAATCAAGCCCGGCCGCGTGCCTTATCCCGACGGCCGCCTGCAAGCGCCGCATGTCATGTTCTGGATCGTGGCGCGCGGCATCAATATAGGCTTGCACACACGCATGTATTTCGGCGATGAGGAGGCGGCTAACGCGGAAGATCCCGTGCTTGCGAGGATCGAGCACAAGATGCGCCTGCCGACATTGGTCGCCGCCGCCGATGTAAGCACATATACGTTCGACATTCATTTGCAGGGCGAGAAGGAAACGGTCTTTTTCGACATTTAGAGGCTTCTCGGCTCATACAGGTGCACGTCACAAGCATGACCTTTTTGTTCAATGCGTATTTTTATCCGAAAATCCGTCCCGCTTTTCGGAATGCGCTCCAGGCTCAGGCTGGATAAGACCCGACCATGTCATTTTCAAAGATCTCCGATGGCCTTCTTGCCTGCATAGCGGGCGACGCCGAGCTTGCAGCGCTTTTTTCGGCGGAGGCTGACATAGAGGCAATGCTGCAATTCGAAATTGCGCTTGCTCAAAGTCAGGCAGTGCACGGAGTAATCCCTGTGGAAGCTGCTTCCGCGATTGAAGCTGGCCTGCGGGGATTCGCCCTGCCGTCTGCAAAACTTGAAGCCGGTGTCAGGCGGGATGGGCTCGCCGTACCGGGGATGGTTGCGCTCATCCGGGGCATGCTGGATGATAAGACAGCGGGTTATTTCCATTTCGGTACGACCAGCCAGGATGCGATCGACACCAGCCTCATGCTGCGGCTGAAGAGGGTTGCTGGAATATTCGTCGAGCGGCTTACGGCCTTGAAGGAGAAGCTTGAGCGGCTGCGTCGAGACCACGGGCATAAACCGCTTATGGCCCGGACACGGATGCAGGCGGCATTGCCGATTACGGCCGGCCACCGGATCGATCAATGGCGCATCCCGCTCGGTGTGCACGCAGCTCGCCTTGACGCCATGCAGCAAGCCGGTTTTCCTGTCCAGCTGGGTGGCCCCACAGGTACGCTGGACAAGCTCGGTGACAAGGGCGGCGCCGTCCGGCGAAGCCTTGCGGAGACCTTGGGGCTGTCCGATCCCGGGCGCTGCTGGCATACGGACCGTATGTTTCTTGCCGATTGGGCGAATCTGCTGTCGATGGTCACCGGCAGTCTGGGAAAATTGGGGCAGGATGTTGCGCTGATGAGCCAGACAGGTGTTGCAGAAGTCACGATCAGCGGCGGCGGCACATCGTCGGCCATGCCCCACAAGGCGAACCCGGTCAACGCGGAGCTACTCGTTACGCTGGCGCGCTTCAACGCCATCTTGTCGCCAGCCCTTCATCACGCCCTGATTCATGAACAGGAGCGCTCAGGCGCGGCCTGGACCCTGGAATGGATGGTATTTCCACAAATCTGCATTACGGCAGGCGCTGCAACTCTTCATGCTGATAAACTTCTGGATCAAATTGATTTTGCATCATAAGTAGCGCTTATATGTCTGGCGACAGCACTTTGTAATATATTAGTTCAGTTCATTTGATAGTTCCGATTTTGGACTTACTTTGCATGTATTGCTATATTTGCAAACGAATCGGTAAAAGCAGCGGTCGCTCAATTGTCGTGCGTAGAGCCTCCTTGGATACGTTCCCAAAGGAACAGGATTAGCTCTGTACATGCTCAGAACAATTATTGTGCTGGCGCTGGCGTATACCGCTTTGCCGGAGCAGGTGCGAGCTGATGATAGCGCCGATTCGTTTTTTGATGGCCTGACGCAGCTTTGGCCCGGTTCTTCCGGCGACAATCTCGAATTTTCCGTCGATTTCCGTCTGGAAGGCGATTTATCCGATCTGAAGGATGCGCTTGAAGATGTCTCGGCGCTTGTCACGCAGAGCGAAGAGGGCGTTCCGGCGGCGGAGACGCTGCTGGCGTTGGCCCGGGACGAGCCTGCGCGGCTGACGGCTGCGCTTTATCAGGAAGGCTATTATGGCGACCGGGTCGAGGTCAGCGTTGCCGGCCAGCCGGTCGGTGAAGATACGGCGGAGATCGCATTTGACGATGCGCTGCCGGTCCCTGTCACGATCGTGGTCGATCCCGGCCCTCTCTTCCGCTTTGAAGACATCCGCATCGTTTTCGACGGCGAGCAGGAAGCTGGCGACGGATCAAGCGCGATCGCCGAGGAGACGGGCCTTGTCGCCGAACGGCCGGCGCGGTCGGGCGCAATTCTTGCGACCGGGAGAAAGGTTGTCGCCGCCTTGAAGGATCGCGGCTACGCATTCGCCAGGCTTGAAACGCAGGATGTCGCCGCCGATCATGAGCGCCGGACAGTAAGCGTCTCCATGATAATTGCCACGGGTCAACGGACCAGCTTCGGAGATGTCGAAGTCCGGGGCGCGGAGCGTTACAGTACAGAGTTGCTACGCAGCCGTGCCGCCATTCCTGTCGGCGAGGATTACTCTCCCAAAACGCTCGACGCCGCCCGCAAGAGACTGGCCAAGCTTGACGGCGTTGCGGGCGCAAGGATTGTCGAGGCCGAGGAACCTGACGAGTATGGGCGCATCCCGGTCATCATCGACGTAACCGAGCGCAAACGCCGCTATTTCGGCGCGAATGCCGCCATATCATCGGTGGATGGCGCGGAGCTGAATGCATATTGGGGGCATCGCAATGTGTTTGGCGGGGGCGAGGCCTTCCGCGTCGAGGGCACGCTGTCCAATTTTGGCGGCGATGCGATCGAGGAACTCGAATATGAAGCGAAATTCACCTATATCTGGCCCAGCGTTTATAACGCTTATACGGACTATCTGACGTCTGTTTCTGCTAAGCACGAGGAGCCGGACAGCTTCGAGAGCGATGAGGTGTCGGCATCGGTGGGGGTCGGCCGTCGCTTTACACCCGATTTGACGGGAGAGATATCGCTGGAGGCAAGCTGGCTTCAGGCAGAAGATGCGCTTGGCGCGAATGAGTTCTTCCTGATCAGCCTGCCCGGCGAACTGGTGCATGACACGCGCGACAACTCGCTCGACCCAACCGAAGGCTGGCGCGCAACGTTTTTTTCCGAGCCGGTCACGGATCTTCAGAATTCGCAGAGTTACTTCTCATCGCGGGCGCAGGT
>JAHQVI010000145.1 GCA_019634405.1 Hyphomicrobiales bacterium | reverse complement strand
GGCGGCGCATGGATCGATGAGACGGCCACGCCCAATCCGCGCTCGGAACGCAGCAAGCAACGCTGGGCGGCGGAACAGGCCTGGCTGGAATTCTGCGGGAACCGCGATGGTTTAGCTGTGCAGATCTTTCGCCTTGCCGGGATTTACGGGCCGGGACGCAATTCGCTGGAGCGTCTGCGCGAGGGACGCGAGAAACGTATCAATAAGCCGGAGCAGGTTTTCAACCGCACCCATGTGGAGGATATTGCGACGACCGTCATTGCCGGCATTGAAGCAGGAATGAAAGCGACCGGCGTCTTCAATGTCACCGACGACGAGCCCGCCGCCCCGCAGGACATCGTCACCTACGCCGCAGAGTTGCTGGGCGTGGAGCCGCCGCCGCTGATCCCGTGGGAAGAGGTGGAAAAGATGATGACGCCGATGGCGCGCAGCTTCTATCTGGAAACCAAGCGCGTACGCAACGAACGCATCAAGCGCGATCTTGGCGTTGAGCTGAAATATCCGACTTACCGCGACGGTTTGCGCGCCCTTGCCGATTAAACCGGGCAGCTAATCGGCGTCGTAAAAAAACTTGATCGTCTCCAGCGTCGCTTCGAGCTGCTCGGAGAAATCATCCGGGTTGAAGCTGTTTTCATCGACATCCTTGAAGCCGGGCAGTTTTTTCAGCTCATTTGTTTCGATGTTCTTGAAACCCATGGCCCATGAGCCGAAATTGCGCGCCGGGATATCGCCCTGTTCCAGGGGAAGTATCGTGTGGTGGCGGTTATCCTTGGCGATCTTCCTGTAGGCCTTATCCACCAGATCGCGCGGTCCTTCCAGAATTTGCAGAAAGTTCGCCCGTTCTGCGTCGTTCCATTGCTTGTAGATGAGCAGACCGGTAATGCCATCGCGCTCATTGTTCTTCCTGCTGATCTCCAGCAATTCCGATATTTCATCAGTGTTCATCGGGCGGTTAGCCTGCGAGACGTACAGGATATAGTACATTGGAGCTTGGTAACTTTGCTGTTGAGCAGGCCACAGGCCTTGGCTGCGGAACGCGTTGAACGAGATCAGGATCTCTGAACAACTCGGATCTACTCCAGTTCAGTTATCATCAATGCATTCAGATCACAATGTTCCGACTCGGGAGACCGAACGCCAGAAGGCCCGTCTCATCAGGGAATGAGACGAGCAGAGCCGATGGGGCGGTGTTTCAGTCAATCTGCAATGATAGCGTCTGTCACGTATTGGCGACCAGAACGGCTTCGTTTTCGACCTTCGAGCGGATCTGGGGCTGAAGATCATCCGGCGTCATCAGATCGACGCGCCTGCCCAGAGCACGCTCCAGACGGAACTTCACATCCATGAAGAGACAGATGCTTGGCGGCCGGCCAAATGTCGCCAACACGTCAATGTCGCTGGTATCGGAGGCTTCGTCTCGCGCGGTTGCACCAAAGATTTGCAAAGACACAACGCCCATAGTTTGCAGATCCGACATATGAGGCCTGATCGCCTGAATCGCTGCTTCACGTTTCATGGCATACACTCCTACTTGCTACGTACCGCTTTCCGGTACGATCCGTTTCGGGGCGGCATTAGCTATTATTGCGTGCTACAGGCTGTGTTCACAATCAGAAATTGTTGCGATGCTGCTTGGTTTGCGAATGATTCATCTAAAGAGACTGTGAACAAAGCAAGCAGTTGATGTCTTAAAATAATACAAATTTGACCATAATCGCAATATCAAAGGACTGTGGCGCATTGTATTGTTTGATTTCGACGCTGTTGGCACGTGAAATGAAACAGTATGGCCTGATCAGGCAATTAAAGTCGTTATGAACAGTTTGGAACGGACTCCCTGAGATTGGTGCAATCTGAAACGATCGTGTGCAACCGACCGTCTCCGAACTCTCCAGCGTGCGCTGTTGGAGTATTATGTTTCCGGTATTTGATTGTGGTCTCGTAATTTATTTCGGAAGCAGCGCGTTATGTCCGCAATATATAAGGATTTACGGCCGTATTGCTTCACCGTTGGACAACAAATTTTTCAACCATTCCCTTCAAAACCTCCAGATCGCTATCGCGCGACAGCCTGTGCTCTGCGTCCTTGATCAACGTCATATGCACATCCTCCGCCTCCAGAAGCTCCATCAGCGCAACCGCATGTTGCCAGGGGACATCGGGATCACGCAGCCCCTGAAGGATGCGAACGGGGCAGCCCGGGTCCAGACGACGGCCTGCCAACAGGTGGTTCCGCCCTTCCTCGATCAGCGCGCGGGTGAGCGCATAGGGTTCGCCATATTCAGAAGGCTGATAATAGACGCCGTCCCGTTCCAGCGCCGCATGGGCTTCCGGCGTGAATTTTTTCCACATGAGTTCTTCGGTCATGTCCCAGGCCGGAGCGATGAGAATCAACGCTTTCAGCCGGTCCCCGGCGCCGCTGAGCACCAGCGATCTCGCCAGGAGCAGCGCCAGCCATCCGCCCATGCTTGAACCGATGACGATCTGCGGGCCGCCGGTCTTCTCCAGGAACACGGTTTCCGCCTCCAGCAGCCAATCGCCGATGGTGAAGTCTTCAATGTCACCGTCAGACACCCCATGTCCGGAATAGTCGAAGCGCGTATAAGCGGTTTCCCAGTCTCGTGCCCAATCCGCGATGATGCTCGCCTTTGTGCTCGCCATGTCGGATTTGAAGCCCGATAGCCAGAACAGGCCAGGAAATCCCGCTTTGTGTGCATTCGTTGCAATATAGGCGATTTTTCGCGCTATACCGCCCTCTGTAGCCACTTCCAGTGTTTGCCTATGAATGGTCATATGACTATTAGCTTGGTGGTGTAATTTTTGATTCCAACCGCAATCTGCCATGCGGTTTCGCAGATGCCAACATATTGAACCGCCCTGGAACCGCACATGTCGTCCATGCCAGTTATTTTACAGATCGTACCGGCTCTTGAAACAGGTGGTGCGGAGCGCACGGCCATTGAAGTCTCGGAAGCCGTTGTGCTTGCGGGCGGTACGGGACTTGTTGCAAGCGAAGGCGGTCGGCTTGAATCCGATCTTACCGCAGCGGGCGGCGAGTTGATCCGGTTTCCTGCTGCGACAAAAAATCCGCGTGCGATTTTCAGAAACGCCCATGCGCTTGAAGCGCTGATCCGGGAGCGGAACGTTTCGCTCATCCATGCGCGTAGCCGCGCGCCCGGTTGGAGCGCCCTGATGGCCGCGCGCCGGGCCGGCGTCCCGTTCGTGACGACCTATCACGGCATTTACAATCAGAAGGAACCGCTTAAGGGCCTGTATAACAGTGTCATGGCGCGCGGCGATATCGTCATCGCCAATTCGCACTATACGGCCGCGATTGTCAGGTCCCGCCACAGAATCCGGGAAGGTACGCTTCACGTCATTCATCGCTGTGCAGATCTGGACCGCTTTGCGCTCAATGCCGTCTCGCCTGAGAGAATCAAGGCCATTCGCGCCGAATGGCGCGTTCAGGGCAATATGCGGCTGGTCGTGTTGGCTGCGCGCCTGACCCGCTGGAAGGGACAGCTCGTTGCGATCAACGCCGCCTCGAAGATCCTCCACAAGCCGGAATTCGACGATGTGGTGTTTGTTCTCGCGGGCGATGATCAGGGACGCACAAACTATCGCCGTGAGCTTGAAAGCCAGATTTCTGCGTTCGGCCTTGAGGACCGCATTATTCTGCCGGGGCATTGCGCAGACATGCCCGCAGCATTCGCCGCCGCCGCGCTGGCCCTGGTGCCGTCGATCGAACCGGAAGCTTTCGGGCGCATATCGGTCGAGGCGCAGGCTATGGGATGCCCCGTGATCGTGAGCGATGGGGGCGCATTGCCCGAAACCATCGTAACACCGAAGGATGCGTCTTCGCTCGGCCTCGTGACCGGCTGGACCTTCACCACCGGCGATTCCGACGAACTTGCCGCCAGGGTCGCTTCGGCGCTCAGCTTGCCAGTCGGACAGCGCGCGGCGATGGCCGAATCGGCGCAACGTTTTGTGGCGGCAAAGTTCTCCAAGACGACGCTCCAGCGCGAAACGCTGTGCATCTATGATGGTCTGCTTGCGAGCAGCCTGGTGAACGAATTCGAAGGGAAGCTGCGTCGGAATGAGGATTTAAAGTCAGTCATGCATACAATTCCGGCCGGTTTCGTGTAAGAACCCGACTATCCCCTTGACTTGCGGGAAAAGACTACCGATCCTAATTTCTTTCTTATTTGTCGCGTCTTGCCAATTTGGGGAGATGTAGCATCTGCATTGGCAGCAATTTTGAGGAGAAGCACCCATTAGAAGGCCTTTCAAAGCCGAGCCCAACAAACAGGATGGACCGCGCGTTAACGACGCGATCATGGCTCGGGAGGTTACGCTTATTGATGACACAGGTGAGAATCACGGTCTCATAAGTAAACAGGACGCGCTCGCTCGCGCTCAAGAAGCCGGACTTGATCTTGTGGAGGTTGGAAATTCAAACCCTCCCGTTGTCAAGATTATGGATTACGGCAAGTACAAATATCAGGCGCAGAAGAAAGCGTCTGAAGCCCGCAAGAAGCAGAAGACTGTCGAAGTCAAGGAGATCAAGCTTCGCCCAAATATTGATGATCACGATTATGAGGTCAAATTCAGGGCGATGAAGCGATTTTTCGACGAAGGCGACAAGGTCAAGGTCACCTTGCGGTTCCGTGGGCGTGAAATGGCGCACCAGCAACTTGGTATGGATCTGATGCAGCGGCTAAAGGGCGAATCGGAAGATTTCGCCAAAGTTGAGCTTGAGCCTCGTCTTGAAGGCCGTCAGATGATCATGGTGCTGGCACCGCGTTAGAGCGGTATCAGCTCGGGTTTCCCTCAATAGCGTCGAGCCTCAACAGCCCGGCGCAACAGCTTTTCTATGCGGCTGAATTGTAACAAGTTGAGCGCTTGGCGAGACGTGGCCGCGATCGCTGCCCCGCGGCTGTCTTGATTTCAGGCTTTCTATGCGTAAAGGCACGTAATGCTGCGTTTCGGGCGACTGCGCACCGGACGCATGTTACATGGATTTTCGCGTTACAACCCACTTGCGAAATCAGGCTATTGCGCTTAAGTTGCGGCATCTGAGCTGCCCGGCGCGACAGGGCATGCCGTGGCGGCTCCGAAACGCTTCTCCGTAAAGCGAGAAAGACGACGATGGCCTGGCCGCAAGCCAGGTTGTTTTTTTTGAAAGGAAGCAAAATGCCCAAGCTGAAAACCAAGAGCGGTGCAAAGAAACGCTTCAAGATCACCGGAACTGGCAAAGTCAAGTTTACCCAGGCTGGCAAGCGCCACGGCATGATCAAGCGGACCACGAAATTCATCCGGCAGGCGCGCGGCACGGAAGTCATGAGCGATCAGGATACACGGATCGTCAAAAAATACATGCCCTACGCCCGTTAACTGGTCCTGACAGCGCAAACCACACCAATTCCGTAAAGGAGCACCGCGATGGCAAGAGTGAAACGCGGCGTTACAGCCCACGCCCGCCACAAGAAAGTTCTCAAGGCCGCCAAAGGTTACTATGGCCGCCGTAAAAATACGATCCGCACGGCTCGTCAGGCCGTCGAGAAAGCCGGGCAGTACGCCTATCGCGACCGCCGCACCAAGAAGCGCAATTTCCGCGCGCTCTGGATCCAGCGCATCAACGCCGCGACACGCGAGCTCGGCATGACCTATGGCCGATTTATCAACGGCCTGAACAAGGCCGGGATCGAAGTGGACCGCAAGATCCTCGCTGACCTCGCCGTGCGCGAGCCGCAAGCGTTCAAAGCCCTTGTTGAAAAGGCGCAAGCGGCCGTCAAAGCAGCTTACGATCCTTCAATTTCAACGATCCGGGTGTTAAGAGCCTGAACATGAAACGCGAGCGCCGTCTACCGGACGGAGGCCGCGCGTCATATGGCAGAAACGCTCGGCGGGGAGAGGCTCATGGATGCGGTGGCGACAGCATCGAAAGCCGATTTGACGAAGCTTGAAAAACAGCTTCTGGGTGAAATCGAAAAGGCGGGGAATCTCGCAACACTCGAAGATCTGCGTGTTGGCACATTGGGCAAGAGCGGCAGCGTTACGGCGCTGTTGAAGACGCTCGGCAAACTGCCCGCGGATGAACGCCGCGAAACCGGGCAGGCGATCAATGCGCTTAAAGGGCGCGTCAGCGAAGCGCTTGAGGCCCGCAAGGACGTGCTTCAGGACGAAGCGCTCGCCAGGCGGCTCGAAACGGAACGCGCAGATATCACGCTTCCGGTCTATCCCGGTCCTCAGGCGGAAGGGCGTATTCATCCGCTCAGCCAGGTCTGGGATGAAATCACCGCGATCTTTGCCGATCTTGGCTTTGCGGTGGCCGAAGGTCCGGACATCGAGACTGACGACTACAACTTCACCAAGCTGAACATTCCGCAGGAACATCCCGCGCGCCAGGAGCATGACACCTTCTACATGAAGGAAAAGGCTGATGGCTCGCGTCTGGTGCTGCGCACTCATACCAGCCCGGTGCAGATCCGCACGATGCTTTCGCAGAAGCCACCGATCCGCATCGTTGCCCCCGGCCGTGTCTATCGCAGCGACAGCGACCAGACCCATACGCCGATGTTCCACCAGATCGAGGCGCTGGTCATCGATGAAGACACCCATATGGGGCATCTGAAATGGCTGATCTCGGAATTCTGCAAAGCCTTCTTCGAACTCGATGAACTGCGCGTGCGGCTGCGCATTTCGCATTTTCCGTTCACTGAGCCTTCAATGGAGGTTGATATTGGTGCGGAAGCAATCGGCAAGCCGGGCGAATGGCTTGAGATCGGTGGCAGCGGTATGGTCCATCCCAATGTGATCCGAGCCTGCAATCTGGACCCGGACCGCTATCAGGGCTTTGCCTTCGGTTTCGGCATCGACCGCATGGCCATGCTGAAATACGGCATCCCCGATCTGCGTGCCTTTTTCGGGGCCGATCTGCGCTGGCTGAAGCATTACGGCTTCCTGCCGTTCGATGTGCCGACGCTTGCGGGCGGACTGTCGAGCTAGTTCACCCCATCCACCCGCCTGACGCCGAAGCCCTCTCGCGCAGGGGAGCAGGCCGAACGATATGCCGGGTGAGGGTGAACAGCATTGCACTGTATATTTGAGGCGGAAGACTCCGATGAAATTCACGTTAGGCTGGCTGAAAGACCATCTTGAAACCGAGGCGCCGCTCGATGCGATCCTTGACGGGCTGATCCAGTGCGGTTTCGAAGTCGAAGGTGTTGAAAATCCGGGCGAGACGCTGAAGGATTTCACCATTGCGCGCGTGCTCGAAGCCGAACAGCATCCGGATGCCGACAAGCTCCGCGTCTGCAAGGTCGATACCGGCAAGGGAACGGCTCAGGTCGTGTGCGGCGCGCCCAATGCGCGAAAAGGGTTGATTGGCGTGTTCGCCGCGCCTGGCGTCTATGTTCCCGGTTCCGATTTCACACTCGGCAAAGCCAAGATAGGCGGCGTCGAATCGATGGGCATGTTGTGTTCCGAACGCGAGCTGGAGCTGTCCGACGAGCATGACGGCATTATCGAGCTGCCCCAGAGCGCCGGCGATCACATTGGCGAACGCTATGCCGATGTGATGGGAATCGGCGATCCGGTCATTGATATCGCCATCACGCCGAACCGTCCCGACGGCCTCGGCGTGCGCGGCATTGCGCGCGATCTGGCCGCGCTCGGCCTTGGCAAGCTGAAGAAAGAAGATCTCGGTTTTGCGGGAAAGGGCAAGTTCGGCAGCCCCGTCGCGATCGAGCTGAAATTCGACAAGAAGAACGCTGACGCCTGTCCGGTTTTTGCCGGGCGCTATATTCGCGGCGTCAGGAATGGCCCGTCTCCCGACTGGATGCAGCGTCGCCTCCGCGCAATCGGTCTGCGGCCGATCAATGCGCTCGTCGATGTCACCAACTATGTGTCTTATGACCGCTGCCGTCCGCTTCACGTCTATGACGCCGACAAGATCGCGGGCAATATCCATGCCCGTCTCGGCAAGAAGGGCGAAAGCCTGCTGGCGCTCGATGGCAAGACCTATGACGTGGATGGCGAGGCCTGCGTGATCGCGGACGACAAGCGCGTGCTCGGCCTTGGCGGGATTATGGGCGGCGAGGAAAGCGGCAGCACGGAGGAGACCGTCAACGTCTTCGTCGAGGCGGCCTATTTCGATCCGATTCGCACCGCAACGACCGGGCGCAAGACTGGTATCAATTCCGATGCGCGCTATCGTTTCGAACGCGGCATCGATCCGCAGACGGAAAGGCTCGGGGTCAATATCGCGACCAAGATGATCCTTGACATGTGCGGCGGCGAGCCTGCCGAACTCGTTATCGCCGGCGAGGAGCCGAACCCGCGCACGGTCATCACATTCGATCCGGCCCGCGTTGAAAAGCTGACCGGCTTGAAGCTGAAAAATGCTGACATCACCGGCACGCTGAAAAAACTCGGCTTTGCGGTCGAGGGCACTGGCGACGCGCTGACGGTGACGGCGCCGACATGGCGCCCGGACATTCACGGCGCGGCGGATCTGGTTGAAGAAGTCATCCGCATTGCCGGGGTCGACAATGTGCCGGTCACGCCGATGCACCGCGCGCCGGGTGTTTCTAAACCTGTCATGACGGACGGACAGAAGCGCCTGTCGCGCACACGCCGCGTGCTTGCCGGTCGCGGTCTTGTCGAGGCGGTGACATGGTCGTTCATTCCCCGTCCCGACGCCGAGCTGTTCGGCGGTGGTCAGCAGGAGCTTGAGCTGTCCAATCCGATTTCCAGCGAAATGTCGTTCATGCGGCCAAGCCTGATCCCCGGATTGGCGGCGGCGGCGCGTCAGAACGCCAATCGCGGCTTTGGCGATCTTGCGCTGTTCGAGGCCGGGCAGGTCTATAGCGGCGATCAGCCGGACGATCAGCGTATCGCCGCGTCCGGCATCCGCCTTGGGACGTCGCGGCTGGCCGGTCGCGGGCGGCACTGGTCCGGCGAGACCAAATCGGTGGATCTGTTCGATGCCAAGGCCGACGCGCTGGCGGTCATCGGCGCGCTCGGTTTCGATCCTGCCAAGGTACAGATCGTGCGCGGCGCGGAAGGCTGGTTCCATCCGGGTCGCTCCGGCGTTATCCGCGTCGGGCCGAAGAATATCATTGGCAGTTTCGGCGAGCTTCATCCGCAGATCCTGAAGACCTATGATCTGGACGGGCCGGCGGCGGCCTTCGAGATCTTTATCGAGGCGATCCCGCAATCGCGGCGTAAATCGAGCCAGAAGCCTCCGCTGGAGCTGAATGATCTGCAACCGGTCAATCGCGACTTCGCTTTCGTGCTCGATGAGGATGTATTGGCGGGCGACGTGATCCGTGCGGCACAAGGCGCGGACAAGGCGCTGATCAGCGGTGTTTCCGTCTTCGACATTTTCCAGGGCCCGAGCCTTGGCGAAGGCCGCAAATCCATGGCCATCGAGATCACGCTGCAACCGCAGGACAAGACGCTGACAGACGAGCAGATCGACGCGGTCGCATCAAAGATAGTGGCGGCGGTCAAGAAAGCGACGGGCGGCGAAATCCGGGCTTAGCGCATCGGACCGAAAAGTGGGCACCGGTTTTCTGTCCGATACCTAAACAAAATGTAGAGCGCATTCGTGGTGACTGTTTAACAGTCTGGCGCTCTATGGTGTACTCTGTGCTTGGTCATCATATTCAACAGATGAAATGAGCACATACATGAATCCAGCAGTCAATTTTCTCGGTGAACTTGAACAGGTCACCGAACATTGGTCACCGCAGATTGTCGGCCGGGTGAATGACCAGTACGTCAAGGTCGCCAAGATCAAGGGCGAGTTTGTCTGGCACAAGCATGAGAATGAGGACGAGTTGTTCTATGTCGTCAAAGGGCGGCTTGTCATGCGATATGAAAACGGGGATATCATCCTGAATGAAGGCGACTTCCATGTTGTCCCCAAAGGCGTGATGCACAATCCCCAGGCTGACGAAGAATGCTGGATTGTCCTCGTTGAAACCGTTACGACCACTCATGCTGGCGATACCGAAGCTGAACACAGCAAGACGATTGAAGAGCAGCTTGCGGGCCGGTCATTCGAGATCCCGGCCCGTTAGAGGCAGGTTGCAGGTGGTTGAGCAGATCCGAAAATTGCGTCTTGATAATCTTCTGACGGAGCGGGGCTTTGCGCCAACGCGCTCGCGCGCCCGCGATCTGATCAAGCGGGGTCTTGTGAGCGTTGGCGGGAAGCCGGAAAAACGCGGGGGCATCGAGGTGGCGTCCAACGCTGAAATCGCGGTCGATGAGGACTGGTCCGGCTAT
>JAHQVI010000144.1 GCA_019634405.1 Hyphomicrobiales bacterium | reverse complement strand
TGACCGCCGGGCTGATGACCGGCGGTTTCCTATTGCGGAAGCAGCCTAGCAAGCAGATCAGCTAATTCATCTGCCTGCTGATTATTCAGTTTCTTGCCCAGAACATCCTGCAACGCCGCAGCATAGACCAACTGCATACGCGCCCGCACGTCGCAGCCCGTCTGCGTGATAGAGACAACCTGTCCACGGCCGTCTCCTTCACAGCGCCAGCGTTTGACGTAATCTGCATGCTCAAGCCGTTGAAGCAGCCGCGACAGCCCATATTGAGGCAGGAGCAAGCGCTGCTCCAACTCATAGGGGCGCAATCCGCAATCGCCTGCGCGTTCGAGTTCCAGCAGCGCATCATACCACCCAAGCGGTGGCAGCCCGGCTTTTTTCAGATCCGCCTCG
The DNA here is from genome assembly GCA_019634405.1 of Hyphomicrobiales bacterium. Taxonomy (GTDB): domain Bacteria; phylum Pseudomonadota; class Alphaproteobacteria; order Rhizobiales; family Rhodomicrobiaceae; genus JAHQVI01. The sequence goes on along the minus strand of JAHQVI010000144.1, from coordinate 9,633 downwards.
ATGCGGGAAAAGGCAAAATGATGAGCCCGAAAGAGCCGCTCCCAGACCGTTTCGATTGCCTTTGAGGGTTGTTTGATCGCCATGTACATTAGAAACCATATCCATGCAATTGCATCAAGCCGGACGCCGGACAATATTTCGTGTGGATGCGGCGCTTTCAAACTGCTTGCCAATGCACGATCCAGCTGCGGCAGAATGGCGGCGCGCTTCATGTTCGGCCATACGGGGTCCCGGACCGGCTGGACGCCCGGCGGGCTGAACATGGCGCATCGTTCACTTCATGTAAAAAAGACGTAAATTTCGTTACTTACCATTGAGATCAGCATGGTCCTGTGTTCTTTTTGACCATTCGCAAAAAGGAACAGGAAACGCCGGTATGAAGAGCGCTGCCGATATCATTGAGTTGCTTAATCTTCAACCGCATCCGGAAGGCGGACATTATCGCGAAACCTTTCGCGATCCGCGCGAAGTAAACGGGCGCTCCTGCGGGACAGCCATTTACTTTCTGCTGGCAACGGGTGAACGCTCGCATTGGCATCGCGTTGACGCCTCCGAAATCTGGCACTATTACGCCGGTGCGCCGCTGGCTCTCAATATCGAGCGCACACACGGCATTGAAACGGTCAGGCTCGGCCCTGATCTGACCGCCGGGGAGCGTCCGCAAATCATCATCCCCGCAGAAACCTGGCAAAGCGCCAATACGCTCGGCGACTGGACGCTGGTCGGCTGCACGGTCTCGCCTGGCTTCGAATTTTCCGGGTTCGAACTCGCGCCTGAAGGCTGGTCGCCCGCGCAGAAAACCTGACCCTTCACGCTCAAAAGATGTTCTGAAACGACTGCCGCTTATTGCGCGCCTCCCTTGCGTCAGATCATGGCGCGGTCAATTTTGCCGCCTGACACTGCCGTGAACTTACATGGGAGACAATCATGGTGAAAATCACTGTAAAAGCTGGCGAATGGGTCGTTGTCTGCGATGGCGGCAAGGCGCTGATTCTTGAGAATCAAGGCGATGCAAAATTCCCGAATTTACGCACCCGCAAGACCTACGGCCATGAAAATCCCAAAACCAGCGCGTTGGGGACCGACAGGCCGGGCCGCGTGCATGCCTCGGCAACGACAGGACGCAGCGCTGTGAAACAGACCGACTGGCATGACCAAGCTGAACAGGACTTTCTGAAAATGCTGGCTGAGAAGCTCGACGCCGATCTGGCGACGGGTGACGTTGCTTCCATAATCATTGTCGCGGCTCCGCGCGAGCTTGGAATGATACGGCCGCATTACACCGATGCGCTGAAGACGGCCATCCGTGACGAAATCCACAAGGATATGGTCAACATGCCCGTTTATGAGATCGAGAAGCAGATCACCGGGGTGTCTTGAAGGATCAACGCACTATCCAAAGGAAATCCACAAGCAGCAAAGAGTTACTACGCTTGACAGTGTCTTTTTTGTGTCTATGGCGCGCGAATCAGTTAGATTAATTAAAGAAGGGTAAATATCCTTCGGAATAGTATCAGTAATAGTGGAGCGTAAAAGTGAAGCATGAGTCCCAGTCCAATTGGCAGCAATTGGGGAGTCTAGCAAACGGCGTTTTGCGTTCGATTGAGGAAAAGCGTCAGAAACAGATCGAGTTTTTTGCCGTGGAGAATCCTGCGCTGCATACTCCCCCTGCAGAAAGCAGAGCTCAGCTCGACCTGCCGCTCATTCACAACGGACAGCCGCGAGCCGGACTGCGTTCAGGCCGACATTCAGCCTGATGCCGCAATGTTCAGGGCGACTGGAGAGGATAGCGTTCCGTAATGCGTAGAGTTCACTAGCATAGGCGTTGTGTCGTTGCGTAAAGCGTCCTGACGGTTGGTAATGCGTATTCCGTTGCCGAGGAAATTCGCTCGCCGTCAGAAACAGTTCCCCGCGCGCGAAAGCGCGTCAAACGGGTTTTATGCGATCCGCGAAATCGCTCGGGCGTTTCCGTAACAGGAAGCGCCCGTTTTTCATTTTGCGCGCCTGAACTTATTCGCAAAAGCGCCCGCAATCAATGAAATGCTCCGCCTGAAACCACGCCACAGCGCACGAAATACGGCTCGAAACGCCCTCGACCGAGCTTCATGAGCAGCGCTGATGGCTGCACGATAGTCAATTGAACCATCTTGGGAAAAGTATCCCCCGCATGAGTCTCGAACAATCTGGCGCTCAGGCAAATAAATTTCGTGAGGCCTTGATGTAATAATCTTATTTTTTGAATGATCTACATTCGGATTACACCTCTCTTCCAACATGACATCCTTACATTTTCAAAAAATCGATGACATCTGTGAATATTATTTTCACCTGATCCAAATTGATCTTATCTCTTGATTGCGAAACAAAATAATGAATAATAATGATAATTTCATTCTCCAGGAGAGATGGATGGAGCTTTCAGATCTGCGTATATTTTCAGCCGTCGTTAGAGAAGGCGGGGTCACACGGGCCGCGGAACGGCTGCATCGCGTGCAATCCAATGTCACAACGCGCATTCGCCAGCTTGAAGACCATCTCGGCGTTAAGCTTTTCAAACGCGAAGGCAAGCGCCTTGTCCTCACGCCGGCGGGGCATACGCTGCTCGGCTATGCGGATCGGCTTCTGTCTCTTGCACAAGACGCCGAGGCGGCGCTTCATGACGAAAACCCGAGAGGCCATTTCCGTCTTGGCGCCATGGAGAGCACCGCCGCCGTCAGGTTGCCGGGGCCTTTAACGGTTTATGCAGAACGCTATCCACAGGTCGTGCTGGAGTTGCGCACAGGAAACTCGCAGGAGCTGGCGACAGCCGTTTTGAATGGCGATGTCGACGCCGCTCTGATCGGCGAACCGGTTGCGGAAGCAAAGTTTGATTCGATCGTCGCATTCGAAGACGAGCTGGCTATCGTGACATCAAAGGCTCATCCGCCGCTTGAGGAAGCCGTACCTCAAACCATGATCGTTTTCGAGCATGGCTGCCGCTATCGGAAGCAACTTGAAGGCTGGTATGCAGAGCGCCGGGAAATGCCCGAACGCACCATCGAGTTGCGCTCCCATCACGCCATGCTCGGCTGCGTGGCTGCCGGCATGGGCGCGGCGCTCCTGCCGAAGAGCGTGATATCGACATTTCCGGACTGCAAGCGATTTCGGATTCACACCCTGCCGGAAAAGGACCGGCGGTTGCGCACCATGCTGGCATGGCAGAAGGGCGTCCGGTCGGCCAGGATCGAAGCCCTGGCCGCCATACTCCGCGAACCCGCCGAATGACCGCAATCACGACCTATCAGGGAATGCGCACTATCTGAACAGCATGATCGGTATGAGGCAGGAGCGGATCATCTCCGTCGTCGTTGATCCGATGATCAGGCTGCGTATGCGCGAGTGGCCGTAAGCGCCGATGAGCAGCAAATCGATGGACTCGGTATCGACGGCTTGAGCGATTACGATTTCCGGTTGACCGGGCCGGATATCGGTCCGAACCGACAGCCCGGCCTGACGCAGCAGGCTGCCCGCCTTTTCCAGCCCCTCACGCATCTCGGAAGTCTCTGCTCCGACTGTCAAAATATGACATTCCAGCCCCTTGAAGATCGGACTTCGGGCTGCGTATTCGACGGCCTTTTGGGCGCTGTCACCACCATCATAAGCAATTAAAAAGCGCCCGATCGGCTTGAACGCACGCGAAGCGACGAGGACCGGCCGCTTGCTCGAACGCGCAACGCGCTCCAGATTCGAGCCCAGATGCAGCGTCGCCATATCCGCCGCCTCCCCGCGCTTGCCCAGTATAACCAGATCGGCGTCTGCCTCATATTCGGCCAGCGTATCGATCAGATCGCCATTGCGCAGCGTCGTTACGACCTCGCAGATACCGGCTTCGCTCAAGCGGTCTTTCGCATCGGCAAGCAGGACCCGGCCGCGCTTCTGCGCCAGCTTGGCCTTTTGCTCATCGAGGCTGACCAGCTCTGCAAGCAGCGTATCGCGCGCATCGACACTGAGATTGCCGCTCAGATTGGCCGGAACGCTCGATATGTCCCTCCGGCCAAGCACATGCAGAACCTCGATCCCTGCACCTGTCTGTTTTGCGACCCACGCCGCATGTTCGCACACGCTTTGCGAATAGATCGAGCCGTCGATCAGTGCGAGCAGCTTCGCCATGCTTTCTCTCCCCTTAGTGCCCCATCACGCGCTCAAGCGCGCCGGGCTTATCGTAGACCGCGAAATTGTCGACGATCGTCTCGCTCGCGGCATTGAGGCCGATCAACTGAACCTCGGCCCCCTCCCGGCGAAATTTCAGCACCACCGTGTCAAGCGCAGCAACGCTTGAAATGTCCCAGATATGGGCCCGGGAGATATCGATTATCACCTTTTCAAGGGCTTCCCGAAAGTCGAAAGCCGCCAGAAATTCGTCGGCAGAGGCAAAAAACACCTGCCCCTCGACAACATAATGCCGGACGGCGCCGCTCTCGGAAAGCGTGGAGGTTACGCGGAAGATCCGGGCAATTTTCCATGAGAAGAAGATTGCCGAAAGCAGCACGCCGACAAAGACGCCGACCGCCAGATTATGTGTCGCCACCACGACCACGACGGTCGAGAGCATAACGGCGGACGAGCTGTGCGGATGATCCTTCAGATTTCTGATCGACGCCCAGCTGAAGGTCCCGATGGACACCATCAGCATGATTGCGACGAGAGCTGCCATCGGGATCTGCTTGACCCACTCGCCCAGCACGACGCAAAGGATCAGGAGGAAGATGCCCGCGCAGAACGTCGACATGCGGCCGCGCCCGCCCGATTTCACATTGATCACCGATTGGCCGATCATCGCGCAACCGGCCATTCCGCCGATAAAGCCGGTCGCGCAATTGGCGACACCCTGGCCGACACATTCGCGGTTCTTGTCGCTCTTTGTGTCAGTCAGCTCGTCAATGATGGAGGCCGTCATCAGCGATTCCAGCAGACCGACAACGGCGATCCCGGCTGAATATGGCAGAATGATCTGCAGCGTTTCAAGAGTAAGCGGAATGTCCGGGATCAGAAAAACGGGCAGCGTTGCGGGCAGTTCGCCCATATCGCCAACCGTTCTCAGGTCGAGATCGAGACCGATCGCCAGGGCGGTGAGCACGATAATACAAACCAGCGGAGAGGGTATGGCCGTCGTTACATAGGGCAGCAGATAGATAATGGCCAGTCCGGCTGCGACCATGACATAGGTCAGCATGGGGACATTCGTCAGCTCCGGCAATTGCGCCATGAAGATCAGTATTGCAAGCGCATTGACGAAGCCGGTCATGACCGAACGGGACACAAACCGCATGACATAGCCGATGCGCACCATACCGCCGATAATCTGCAACAGGCCGGCAAGCACCGTTGCGGCGAACAGATATTGCAGCCCGTAATCGCGCACCAGCGTTACCATCAGAACCGCTGTCGCCGCCGTCGCCGCCGAGATCATGCCCGGCCGTCCGCCGACGATCGCAGTGATCACGGCGATGGAGAAGGAGGCATACAGACCGACCTTGGGATCGACCCCGGCAATGATCGAAAAGGCGATCGCTTCGGGAATAAGAGCCAGCGCAACGACCATTCCGGCTAGGATGTCGCCGCGAAGATTGCCGAACCACGCTGGATACAGTTTCGACAGGGATTGAAACATGCGCAATTATCTCCGTTCAGGCTCGGCCCTTACCGGCAGAAGCGAGCAGGTTGTCGATCTGGCTGCGGGCGTTACGGAAACCATCCGGCTAGGATGGCGATGTCGCTACAGAAACGAGCAGACCGTTAATTGTGGGGCTTATGCTGCACCGCACAATGGAATCGTTCCCGGAATAGCTCAACAAGCCTGGTCGTGCAAGATCTCCTTCGGCCAATCACTTGCTTATACGCGGGCGTGTTGCTTGCGCGCCTGCCCCGGACCGGGACGCAACGTCAATCCATCCCTGTAATACTGCGAGATCTTCTAGCGGTTCGGAGCATGTTAAACTCCGCACAATCACGAGCAGAGAGGCAATCATGGAACCAGTCAAACTAGGCGTCATCAGCACAGCCAAAATCGGGACTACGAAAGTCATACCAGCCATGCAAAAAAGCACCGGCTGCAGCGTTCACGCGATTGCGTCGCGCAATCCCGACGCCGCGAAAACGGCTGCGGACGCGCTCGGCGTCCCGAAGGCCTATGGCTCCTACGAGGACATGCTCGCCGATCCGGAAATTGAGGCGGTCTATAATCCTCTGCCCAACCATCTCCATGTGCCGCTGTCGATCAAAGCGGCGGAAGCTGGCAAGCATGTGCTGTGCGAGAAACCCATCTCCTTTAACGCGCAGGAAGCCAGGCAGCTTATCGATGCGCGCGATAATCATGGCGTTGTAATCGCGGAAGCCTTTATGGTGCGTTATCACCCCCAATGGATCAAGGCGCGCGAGTTGGTGCGTAGCGGTGCAATCGGCGAGGTGCGCGTCGTGCAGGGCACCTTCAGCTATATGAACCGCGACCCTTCAGACGTGCGTAACAAGGCCGATATTGGGGGCGGTGCACTGTATGATATTGGCTGCTATACGATTGTATCCTCGCGCTATATTTTCGGACAAGAGCCTGTACGGGCCGTCAGCCTGATCGAGCGCGACCCTGACTTCTGCACGGATCGTCTTGCCTCGGCGCTGCTTGAATTCCCCTCGGGGCAAGCCCTGTTTGTCTGCTCAACCCAGCTCGTTCCCTATCAAAGGGTACAGATATTCGGGACGAACGGCCGGATTGAAGTGCAGATCCCTTTCAATGCGCCGCACGAAGAAGGCTGCGTCATTTTTTGCGATGACGGCTCCGCGCAAGGCGATGCGTCGGCACGGAAAATCGCTTTTGACGCTGTCGACCAATACACGCTTCAGGCAGATGCATTCGCCCGCGCCGTTCGTGGTGTGGAGCCGCTTGAATTTCCAATAGAAGACGCAGTGAAAAATATGGCCGTGATTGACGCGGTATTCCGTTCGGCGCAAACCGGAGACTGGGAAAATGTGGCAACATAAACCGAATAAAAAACTGAAACAGACGCTGAGTTTGCTACAATTTCGGCTTGAAATATCTTCATATTGATCGCGCCGGGCTTCCCCCGGCGGCCTAGGCTGGTGGCCTATTTGATTTTCCCAGGGATTGCTACCTCAATCAAGTAGGTCACCAGATCCGGGTTCGATTGCTGGATGCAGCTGTCAACATCCTACTCATCTTTCCAGATTGCGTCGATACCGACAGTCATGTCCTCACCAAGGCGCGGGCTTGCCTTTCCTGCGACCATCCGCTCACCGTCAATCACAATCGGACAGGCCACCGTCGGCACCATTGCGCCGCCAATATCGGCAATATCCCGTCGGATGCCGCGATGCTTCACTTGCGGGTCATCGAAAACCTGCGGAATGGTGTTGATGGGCCCCGCGGGGATGCCATGCGCCAGAAGCTCGGCAATAAGCGCTTCGCTGTCCCGGAGCTGCGTTAGCGCATTCAATCTCTCATTGAGCGTATCGCGATTGCGCACCCGCGCCTCATTTCTTGCATAATCCGGATGTTCCGCAAGCCCGGACGCACCCAGGACAGCGCAGAGCCTCGCAAATTGGCCGTCATTGCCGACGGCAATGATGACATAAGCATCGCGCGCGGGATAGACCTGATAGGGCACGATGTTGGGATGGCCGTTGCCTCTGCGGATCGGCGGATTGCCCGAAACAAGATAATTCATGGCCTGATAGCCGAGAACGGCCACCTGCGAATCCAGAAGCGCCATGTCGATATATGCGCCCTCCCCTGTCCTGTCCCGCCGGTAGAGGGCCGCCTGAATCCCGCTTACGGCATAAAGTCCGGTGAAAAGATCCGCAATTGCCACGCCGTCCTTCATCGGCTCGCCTTCAGGTGTGCCGTTCAGACTCATTGCACCGCCCATACCCTGAATGAGAAAATCATATCCGGCGCGGGGCGCATAGGGACCGTCCTGGCCGAAGCCGGTGATCGAGCAATAGACCAGACGCGGATTGACCGCCTTCAGGCTCTCATAGTCGAGTCCGTATTTCGCAAGCCCGCCAACCTTGAAATTTTCGAGCACGACATCGGCGCGCACGGCAAGCTTGCGCACGGCCTCCTGCCCGTCCTGCGTTGATATATCGAGCAGGATGGAGCGCTTGCCGCGATTCGCGGAATGGAAATAGGCCGCAGCCAGATTCTCTCCGTCAGGCCCTTCGACAAAAGGTGGTCCCCATGTCCGCGTATCGTCGCCTGCGCCCTCGCGCTCGACCTTGACGACATCGGCGCCGAGATCGGCAAGCAGCTGTCCGGCCCATGGGCCAGCAAGAATGCGCGCAAGTTCCAGGACCCGAAGCCCTTCAAGTGGTCTCTTCATAATCTGCCTTGCGGGAATCGACTTCAAACGTGTTTTCGCTACACCCTATGTCGCTGCCCATGCCGCCCCTTGTCAATGCCGCCAATAATCAGCCCCCGAATCAGCACGCAAACTTGATGAATTATCGTCAATTCGCACTGCCCGGAACGGAAGCGGTTGAATTCATTTTGCATTCACCCGCGGGCATATAGGGTCACCGCGTAACCATCGTTTCGCCTCTAAAATGCCGTGCGTCTCGCAGAATTAAGGGTGCTGGATGTATTTGCAGCTATGAGGAACTGGCTATTGCTTTGCAGGTTGTGGCCAGCGTGGAATCCCAACATGGAGAGAAATATGAGAAGGGGCCTCACTACTCTATCCGCTTTATGTATTGCCATTCTTACCGCGGTCTTTCTTACCGCCCCGGCGTCGGCGGCTCAGCAGAGCATGCCATCCCTGACGACAATTGAGACGAAAGAACTCACGACGCCGGTACGGTACAGATATCGTCAATACTGCGTCCGACAATATTTCAAGTGCCGCGATCGCTGGGGGCAGAGCCGACGTTTTCGCCGCTGCATGAAATGGCGTGGGTGCTGGGACGCCTATGTCGAGTTCCGTGAACGCCGCGAACGCCGTCGCGAACGCCGCCGCTATGATGATGATGATGAAGAAGAAGGTGGTTATAGCTGCCGTCGTTGGAAGAACGCCTGTTCTGAAAATTGGGGATACGACAATAGCGATTATTATGGCTGCCTGAGATATCACGGCTGCAATTGATCGCGTCGGCCAAAAATGTAGAGAGCGGCCTTTCGGGGCCGCTTTTTTGTTTTGCGCTGAACACGCGACCGAAAAACGGACGCCGGTTTTCCGATATTTCCGATGCTTAAAGCCAAAAAATTAAGCACGGCAATCGGAACCAGTTAAAGATGTCGCGCTCTAAGCCGAGACGGCGACGCCAATCTTTCCAATATATGACTTTGATAAAAACGCTTCCTGGGCAGCCTTTATGTCCTTGAGTTGAAAGATTTCAGCGATCGCAGGGTGGATCTCGTTCGCTTCAATATAGCTGACAAGGTCCGTGAGGATTTTGTCCGGCTGAAATGTCGATCCGAAAAAAGACAGATCGCGCAAATACACTGTCCTGACGTCCAGATTGACGACCGGCCCGGCAATGGCGCCCGCCACGACGTAACGTCCGCCGCGGCGCAGGCTGTCGATCAGATCCGGCCAGCGCGGTCCAGCGACCGTATCGATAACGACCGCATAGGCGTCTCTGGGT
>JAHQVI010000143.1 GCA_019634405.1 Hyphomicrobiales bacterium | reverse complement strand
TGGCGGATCGATTACAACACCCAACGGCCGCATTCGAGCCTCCAGGGGCTCACGCCGATCGAGTTTGCAACCCGCCCCAATCAGGGGCATAACCAGAACAGACTCTCCTTATGAGCGAGGGCACTACGGGGAGCAGGTCAGCCACAATGCAGCGCCAGCCATTTGCAGAGCAGTCAGCCGACATGATAACCGCAAATAAAAAGCCGCCGGAAAATTCCGACGGCTGATCTTAACGCAAACGCATAACTCAATTTAACCCATACTCACTCTACGCGACCAACTCTGTACGCTACGCAACTGTTACCGAACGCGACTGAGGCAACCCACGCAAAACCGAACCAAATCAGACACAACGCACGCAACGCTTACGCAACATACAAAGCCTCATCACCCTAATATTTGCAGGGCGTTGCTCTCGCGGTGCAGCTGAACACCAGGCCAGTGCGTGTGCAGCTAATATTGGCGTTCCGCGCATTCTGCCAGTTGGAGAACCGCGTGCCATGAACCGCGCGCGTTTCACGACGCCATGCGAAGCGGGCACTGTTGCGGGCAAAAGTCTTGACGACATTGCGCTTCCCGGCGGCACGGATCAGAGCGGCACAACGATGGCTGACAACCTTCTTCTTGACCCGCTTCTTCTTGTAGTGGCGAGGCTCGTCGCGATAGTTGGAACATCCGGACGCATGCGGATGTTCATCGCAATAATCATCGAAATCATTGTCGTCATAGCGATCGGAAAATTTCGGAAAAGACTTATCGTCATCGTAAAGACCGGTCGCTTGCGCACCTGACGAGGCCGCCAGTAATCCGGCCAATGCGAGAACCGTAAGTTGGAGTGAAACAAGCTTCATGAGTGGTCCCTCATCTACAAAGTGCTGGCTCGTTTTTCGAGCTGTGGCTGAAAACAAGACAGACTGTAGAGGACCCAAACTGAACGCGCCCAAATCGACGCGTTCATATTTAATTAATTACATGAAATAGATCTGCGATCCTTATTCGGCAGCCTGCTGAGCAGGTGGCGTATAGCTCAGAATTGGCTGACGCGCCGCCCGCGTTTCGTCCAGACGGCGAAGCGGTGCAAAACGCGGAGCGCTTTTGAAGCGGTCCTTGTCGCCACGCTTTGCCGCGTTTGCGAGCGCCTTCAGCGCATAGGCGAACTGATCGAGGCTGCGTTTCGATTCCGATTCGGTGGGCTCGACAAGCATCGCTCCGTGAACAACCAGCGGAAAATACATCGTCATCGGATGAAACCCTTCATCGATCATCGCCTTGGCGAAATCGAGCGTCGAGATATCGGTGCCTTTCAGAAAAGCTTCGTCGAACAACACTTCGTGCATACAAACACGGTCGCCAAAGGGCTGGCTCATCGTGTCCTTGAGCAGCTTGCGCAAATAGTTCGCATTGAGAACCGCATCTTCCGATGCCTGACGAACACCATCCTCGCCGAAGCTCAGCATGTAAGCAAGCGCGCGCACAAACATCCCCATCTGACCATGGAAAGCCGTCAGCCGTCCAAACGGTCTGGCCTCGCCGCTGGATGCCTTTTCCTCAATCAGCTCCAGCTTGCCGTCCCCATCTCTTGCCATCAACGGCAGAGGCGCAAAGGGGGCAAGGCTTTTGGAGAACACGACAGGCCCCGCGCCCGGACCGCCGCCGCCATGCGGCGTGGAGAAGGTCTTGTGCAGATTGATATGCATGGCGTCGATGCCGAGATCCCCGGGACGAACCTTGCCCGCAATCGCGTTGAAATTTGCGCCATCGCAATAGAGATACGCACCGGCTTCGTGCAGCGCTGCGGAAATTTCCGCGATATCCGGCTCGAATAATCCGCACGTGTTCGGATTGGTCAGCATCATCGCGGCGACATCAGGCCCAAGCGATTCGCGAACTGCGGATGCGCGAACGGTTCCATCCTTCTCCGCTTCGATGGACCGGACAGAAAAGCCAAGCAGCGCCGCCGTCGCCGGATTGGTGCCATGCGCGGAATCCGGCACCAGCACGACGCGGCGCGTATCGGCCTCGCCTTTCGCCTCGATGGCGGCCCGAATCGCGATCATGCCGCACAGCTCGCCATGCGCACCCGCCTTGGGCGACATCGCCACAGCCGGCATTCCCGTCAAGCTAGTCAGCCAGTCGGAAAGCTGCATCATCAGCTCGATAGCGCCCTGAACCGTCTTTTGCGGCTGCAACGGATGGATATCGCCGATGCCGGGTAGGCGCGCCATCTTCTCATTCAGGCGCGGATTGTGCTTCATCGTGCAGGATCCGAGCGGGAATATGCCGGTGTCGATGGCGTAGTTCTTCTGGCTGAGCCTCACGAAATGGCGCATTGTCTCTGGTTCGGACAAGCCGGGCAGCCCCATCATATCGGTGCGCTCGACATCGCCAAGCCGGCTTTCGAAAGCTTCCGGCTCCTCGACATCGACGCCCGTGAAGTTGGTTGAGCCGATCTCGAACAGCAGCGGCTCCTCGATCTGCAAACCGCGATTGCCGGTCGCTGTGACTGATCCGGCCGAGGTGAAATTTTTGTGGCTTACATCGTTCATGCCAAAACCTCCCGAAGCGCGGCGGCATAAGCCTCCCGGTCCTCATTCGTGTTAACCTCGGTCGCGGCGACGAAGATCAACTCGTCAAGCCCATCACCGGGGAAAAGCCGCGAAGCCGGAACACCGCCGATAATGCCGTGATCGACAAGCGCGTCGATAATTTCGGTGCCCGGCTTAGGCGTCCGGATCGTGAATTCATTGAAGAAATGCGGCGTCACGACCTCTACGCCCGGCACGGCGGCCAGCCTATCTGCAAGCGCGACGGCATTTGCGTGATTGAGACGCGCCAGCTTCTTCAGGCCCGTTTCGCCGAGCAGCGTCATATGCACGGTAAATGCAAGCGCGCAGAGGCCGGAATTGGTGCAGATATTGCTGGTCGCCTTGTCGCGTCTTATGTGCTGCTCGCGCGTGGAGAGCGTCAGCACAAAACCGCGCTTGCCATCCTCATCGACGGTTTCGCCGCAGATCCGTCCCGGCATCTGACGCAGGAATTTTTTGCGCGTGGCGAACAGCCCGAGATAGGGGCCGCCGAAATTGAGACCATTGCCGATCGACTGCCCCTCGGCAACCACGATATCCGCGCCCATCGAGCCGGGTGAACGCAGCGCGCCAAACGAGACGGCTTCGGTGACAACGACGATCAGAAGCGCGCCATTCCTGTGCGCCAGCTCGGCCAACGGGGTCAAATCGCGCACGCCGCCAAAAACGCCTGGATATTGAACGACGATGCAGGAGGTTTTGTCATCAATCTCCAGACCGAATTCGGCGTTCGGCGCTGATGGCAGATCGACGACGTCATGCTCCGAATAGCGGCTGATCGTCTCGATCACGGCGCGGTAATGCGGATGGAGATTGCCAAACAGGACCGCTTTTTTGCGCTTTGTCACACGATGCGCCATCAGCACCGCTTCCGCGGCCGCCGTCGAGCCGTCATACATGGAGGCGTTGGCGACTTCCATACCGGTCAGCGCGGCCACCTGCGTCTGGAATTCGAACAGATATTGCAGAGTCCCTTGTGCAATTTCCGGCTGATACGGCGTATAGGCCGTCATGTATTCCGAACGCTGTATAATATGATCGACCGTCGCCGGAACGTGATGTTTATATGCGCCGCAACCTGCAAAAAAGGGTACAGAGCCTGCAGGTATATTGCGCGCAGCCAACGCGCCCAGCGCACGCTCGACATGCATCTCGCTTTTGTGGCCGGGCAGGCCCTCGATCCGATCGAGCAAAAACTCGCCCGGAACATCGGCAAACAGCTCGTTGACCGAACCGACCCCGATCGTTCCCAGCATCGCGCGGCGATCTTCCGCCGTGTGAGGAAGATAGCGCATCAGTCGATGTTCTCCAGATAGTCCTTATACTTGTCGGCTGACATCAAACCATCCAGATCCTTCGGATTGGAGAGCTTGATCTTCAGAAACCAGGCCGCGTCTTCGGGCGACTCATTGACCAGCTCGGGATTGGCGACGATCGCGTCATTGACCTCGACGACCTCGCCGGACGCCGGCGCATAGACCTCGCTCGCTGCCTTCACCGATTCGACGACTGCAGCCTCCTGTCCCTTTGAGAGCGTCTTTCCGACTTCAGGCAATTCCACGAAAACGATGTCACCGAGCTTTTCCTGCGCATGTTCGGAAATGCCGACCGTGGCGATGTCATTCTCGACGCGGGCATATTCGTGATCACTGGTGTATTTCATGTCAGCCATTGGATGTTCCTGACTTTGTTTTTCGGTAATAGTTGTGAGATACGAAAGGCAACGCGGTCACAACCGCCGGATTGGGCTTGCCGCGGATGATAATGGATAGCGGCGCGCCGGGTTCGGACAGCGATGGCGGCACATACCCCAATGCAACTGGCTTGCCAAGGCTGGGCGCGAAGGATCCGCTTGTCACGCGTCCCACAATCTCTCCATCCGGTCCGGCGATCTCGCAGCCTTCGCGCGCAGGCGCCCGCCCATCCAGAGTCAGCCCAACCAGACGCCGCTCCGGCGCACCGTTCAGCTCCTGCAAGATCCGCTCCGCGCCGGGAAAACCGCCTTCCTCGCGGCGGCGCTTGCCGATCGACCATTCAAGCACCCCCGCAACGGGAGACGTGGGCGCATCGATGTCATGGCCGTAGAGGCACAGCCCCGCCTCCAGGCGCAGCGTGTCGCGCGCACCCAGGCCAACAGGTTTGACATCCTCATCGGCGAGCAATTCGCGGGCAATCTTCTCTGCGCTGTTTTCAGGCAGAGAAATCTCAAAACCATCCTCGCCCGTATAGCCGCAACGGCTTATTCGGACGTTAACGCCGGACATCGTCGCAGGCTTCGAACTCATGAACGGCATGGCCGCGATGTCGGGGACGGCCTTCGCCAGCACGGCGGCGGCCTTGGGTCCCTGCAGGGCTATGAGCACCCGGTCTTGCAGTGGCTCAAGCAAAACGCCCTCAGGCAGATGGCCGGAGATGTAGGCATAATCGGCGCTCTTGCATGCAGCGTTGACAACAAGAAACAGGCAATCTTCCCGGCCGCTCTCGCCCGCAATACGTGTCGCCATCAGATCGTCAAGGATGCCGCCATGTTCATTGAGCAATTGCGTGTAACGAATGCGCCCCGGCTTGAGTCCGGCAACCTCTCCGGGCACGAGCGCTTCAAGCGCGGCGGCGGCGTCTGCATAGGTCCGGCCGCGAAGAACCGCCTGCCCCATATGCGACACGTCGAACAGCCCGGCGGCGGCGCGCGTATGCTGATGTTCCTTGATCAGACCGTCCGGATAGCTGACGGGCATGTCGTAGCCGGCAAAAGGGACCATCTTCGCGCCCAGCTCGACATGAAGCGCATTAAGCGGTGTTTGGTGCAGTTCATTCTTTTGAGAGGAGGGATCCGATGCAGCCATCTCGTTTCCATACAAACAGAGCCAGATCGCCCGGACTATCCGGACATCATGCCCCCTCTGTCTAGAAACCTGAGAGAATTCGTTGCGACAATATGCGCAACTTACCCCGTGGGTGAGATTTGGCTATGCCAAAGCTGCTTTCCAGAGTGCCGTCCGCGAGCGGTCCTTTTGCCTGAGAGGTTCCGGGGCGGTTGCTCCTTCGGCGCTGGAAATCCAGTCTCTCCCGCAAGCGCTATACAGCTATGACTGGATAATTGCCGAAAAGCCGCTCAGTTGCAACGTACAAATGAGAAGAGCGGCTTTATATCCAAAATTAACTATTATTCAGCCGGTCTGAGACCCTTTGTCGAAACCGATATAGATCCGGTAATTATTGGCCGACTTACCAGCCGGGATCGGAACGTTAATCTCCTTGACCTCGGAGAATACGCCTGTCGTAGCCCCGGCGGAAACATTCACGACAACCCTGATCTTCTGTGTCTTGACGACAGCCTTGCCCTGATCGAGAACGGTAAGCGTGGCTGGCAGAGTGATCGATCCTGCCTTGCCGCGGGGTCCCAGCAGAACCCGGCCCGAAAAGCCGTATTTAACGGCAACGCCGGATGAGGACACCCCGCACTCACGGGCAACTTCGACAAATTCGCCGCGATGCATCACAGATTGCGCATCATTGCCGCCGCCGGGCGCATGGAACGTAATGGTGCGTGAATCCGATGTGATCTGCAGGCGCGGGCACCCCAGGGATGTGCCTGCAACGCTGGTGCTGAAGCCATCGACCGGCGGGACGGCGTCTTCAGACGCATAGGCTGTTCCCTGCGCCGCCTGACCGTCGCCATTCTGTGCCTCACCTTCGCCGAACAGGCCTTCCTGCAGCGGCTCCGTCACCTGTGACACGCCACAAGCGGAAAGACTGAGGGCAAGAAAAACACCGCCCGCAACGCCAAGGCCTTTTCTTGCTGCTGATATGAAACCGTTCCCCATGTTTATCGCCGTCCGGTCTCCTGTCTTGCGCATCGTTCCCCATATATCCCGATTGCGGACACTATATGACGCCGCTGTTGTTCTGGTGACCACGAATTTGCTAGAAATGCCATAACGATTGGGTATTTGTATCATTGTCCGAGTCGGGAAAACATTTACGTTTTATAATTTGACGCACCGTGTGTCATTTTTGGACGCATAAACGAAACTCCTACGAAGAACAAGGTTTGGCAGCGATGACATCCACACCCGGAGATTGGTCCGATAGCGCCATTTCAGACAAGCCGCCGCTGACCCTGTTTCTCGCCGCGCCGCGCGGATTCTGCGCAGGCGTCGACAGGGCGATTCTGATCGTGGAGCTAGCCTTGCAGAAATTCGGCGCTCCTGTCTATGTCCGCCACGAAATCGTGCACAACCGGACCGTGGTCGAGGATCTCAAGGCCAAGGGGGCGGTTTTCGTCGAAGAGCTGGACGAAATTCCCGATACGAGTGCACCGGTCGTGTTCTCTGCACATGGCGTCCCGAAATCGGTCCCGGAAAACGCCGAGCGGCGCAACATGTTTCATGTCGATGCAACCTGCCCGCTTGTCTCAAAAGTTCATGTTCAGGTAGAACAGCAGCACCGGGGTGGGTTGCATATTCTCATGATTGGCCATGCCGGGCACCCGGAAGTCATCGGAACGATGGGACAGCTTCCCGAAAGCGCGATGACGCTGATCGAAAGCGTTGCAGATGCCGAGGCGTTCACGCCCGCGGATCCCGATGCGCTCTCCTATGTCAGCCAGACGACGCTGTCAGTCGACGATACGCGGGAGATCGTCGAAACGCTTCAGAAGCGTTTCCCGACCATTCAGGGACCGCGCAAGAATGATATTTGTTACGCAACTTCGAACCGGCAAGACGCCGTGAAGACGATTGCGCCGAAAGCCGACGCCTTCGTCGTGGTTGGTGCGCCGAACAGCTCAAACTCCGTGCGGCTTGTGGAAGTCGCCAGGAAGGCCGGATGCGACAATGCGATGCTTGTCCAGACCGCGCACGACTTACCCTGGGAGAGGCTGAGCGGTCTTGCGAGCGTAGGTCTGACGGCAGGGGCGTCGGCGCCGGAACATCTCGTACAAGACGTGATTGGAGCATTCCGGTCAGCCTATGATGTTACGGTCGAAACCGTCACCACCGCAACGGAAGACATCGTCTTCAAGCTGCCGAAAGCTCTGCAGAGCGATGCAGCGTAGGCGGTCATGGCAGTCTATACCGATGTCTCCGACGAGGAGCTGACCGAATTTCTGTCCCGCTACGATGTCGGCAGGCTGGTGTCGGTCAAAGGGATC
>JAHQVI010000142.1 GCA_019634405.1 Hyphomicrobiales bacterium | reverse complement strand
CATGATTGCACTGCCCCGCAGCGGGCGTTGCCTCCATTTCGCGGAGCAAGGCGTCCATCTCCTGAGGCTTCAGCACCCGCCCCGCGCGTACGCTGCCATGACAGGCGATGCGCGAGAGAATTTCATGTAGCCGGTCTTCAAGACGCGTCGTGCTGCCAAGCGCGTCCAGCTCCTCGGCAATGTCACGGATCAGCGCTTTCATGTCGGCCTTGGCAAGCAGCGCAGGCGCTTCACGAACAAGGATCGCCGCCTCGCCAAAAGTTTCAAGCACAAGACCGAACTTTTCAAGCGCTTCGGAATAGTTTGCAACGAGCCCTGCCTGACTCGCCTCCAACTCGACAACCTCCGGGATAAGCAGGATCTGCCGTTCGACAGCACCCTCCGCGATTGCTGTTTTCAGCCTTTCATAGACTAGCCGCTCATGCGCCGCATGCTGATCGACAATGACGACGGATTCATGTGTCTCTGCAACAATATAAGTTTCATGAAGCTGGGCGCGCGCGGCTCCGAGCGGATGCGATTTCACATGCTCGGGGGGCACTTCCAGCGCGGCGGCGGCGTTTGCGCTCGTGCTCGACGCGATCACACCCGCCAGCGGCATCTGCCAGTCTTCGGCAAAACCACCGGAGCGTGAAACAGAGCGCGCGGCGGGGGCTGGCGAACGATAAGCCGACACATGGAAGGCTGCTTGAACCGGCTCCTGCTTTACTGCCCCACCAGCGTGAACCATAGCCTCGCCAAGCGCTGATGTCGTCCGCAAGCCGCCAACCTCAAGCGCTCGCCTGATTGCGCTGACCACCACGCCGCGTACTAGAACGGCATCGCGAAAGCGAACTTCGGTCTTCGCCGGATGCACATTGACGTCCACCTCTTCGGCGGGCAGAGCAATGAAGATCACCGCCATGGGATGCCGCCCGCGCGGTACGTAATCGCCATAGCCGCCCCGAATGGCAGATAGCAGAAGCTTGTCGCGCACCGGCCGTCCGTTCACGAACAGATATTGCATTTGCTGGGTCGGACGATTGAGCGTCGGCAGTCCGGCGAAACCCGTCACGGCCACACCCTCGCGCTCCAGCTTCATGGGGACGGCTTCAGCGGCGAATTCCTTGCCCATGACCTTGGCGAGACGGAGCCTCAACCCTTCTTCGTCGCCGGCCATGACCGCCGGAAATGTCAGGCTCGCACGTTCACCGGTCGTAAGCGAAAGGGTAATCTGCGGAAAGGCGAGCGCAACGCGTTTGACGAGTTGGCTTGTGGCGGAATTTTCCGCCTGCTCCGATTTCATGAATTTAAGGCGAGCAGGCGTGGCGTAGAACAGGTCACGGACCTCGACGATGGTGCCGCCGTTCAGCGCCGCCGGGCTCGGGCCGCTTTTCCTTCCGCCACGGACCTGGACTTCAAGCCCCTGCCCTTCACCGCGCTGACGCGAGGCAACACGCAATTTGGCGACGGAACCTATCGAAGGCAAAGCTTCGCCGCGGAAACCGAGCGAAGCGATGCGCAGCAGGTCCTCGCCTTGCAGCTTGGAGGTCGCATGGCGTTCGACGCATAAAGCGATATCCTCCGCATTCATGCCAACGCCGTCGTCAGTCACGCGAATCAGACTGAGACCGCCATTGGATGTCACGATATCTATGGAGCGGGCATCGGCGTCGATTGCGTTTTCAACAAGCTCCTTGACCACGCTCGCTGGACGCTCAATGACCTCGCCCGCCGCGATGCGGTTAACGAGGCCTGGCGGTAGCTGGCGGATTGGCATGGGCAGCACCTCACGCCATTCTGCCCAGATAATCTCTGGTCAAAACCTTGCCGAGTTCGACAGCGGGCTGATCGAACGGATCGACGCCGAAAAGATCCGCCGTCAGGATAGTTTCAAGGATAAAATGCATCATCAGCCAGCCCGCTGTCCACTCATCAACTTCCTCAACATCGATCAGGCGCAAAGGCCGCTTGTGCTCCGCAAAAGCGTCGGCGATGGCCTGCGTTTGTGCGTAGACCAATTGCCCGACCGTTCGGTTCGCGAGATAAGAAGCACCAGCAATTTTTGCCAAATCCTCAGACATCGCCACCGTATCCGTTTCCGGCACCCCCTTCCGGCGGATGATCGTCGTCAGATGATGCTGTGCCCCACCCAGATAAAGCTGAAGTTGACTGTGTTGATCGACCGGACCGAGCGCGCCAACCGGCGTCGTGCCTTCACGGTCGTTCTTGCCGAGGCTTTCGGCCCAGAGCTGCACATACCAGGCGGAGAAACGGGCAAGCCGGTCTGCATATGGCATCATTACGCTGACATTGACGCTGCGATCCTTGTTGAACGCCGCGGCTAGCACCGCTCCTTTGGCTGGTTCGAAATCTGCCGGACCGTCAGCCGCCAGCAACGCGTCGACAACCGCTTGGCCGCCGGCGCGGAAAGCGGAGAAATCGACGCCAGACGCAAATGCGGGGAACATGCCGACATTGGTGAACGCGGCATAACGCCCGCCAATATCGGTTCTGTGCGGTAACGTCGGAATTTCCAGCGCCTTGCACAGATCGCGAAGCCCGTTGGATTTGCCTGGCTCGTCCGGTTCGGTTAGGCCGAGAAACATGTTCGGGATCTCAGCTTCCAGCCCTGCCTTGCGGACGAGATCGAGCGCAGTCAGCGCCTGACTCAGCGTTTCCCCCGTGCTGCCCGATTTGGAAATAACCAGAAAGCGGGTTTTCACCAGATCGAAAATCTCAAGACCTTTTTTCAGCGAAATCGCGTCGAGATTTTCGAAAAAGGCCAGATCGATCGTCGCATCGCTGCGTCTGTCGCCGGGAATATTCCAGCCGACCGTCTGCGCAAGGGCCTGGCCGCCGAGGCTAGACCCGCCGGTCCCGAACACTACGAGCGATTCCGCGCCCTGTACAAAAGCGGAATAGGCTTTTCTCGCTTCTTCAATATCTGCTGTTTCGGAGAGAATAGCCATATGCGCGAGACTTTTGTCCCGCGCGGCCTGCCTGAGGCGATCAAAGCCGGGCCTTAACCGTTCCAGCCATTGAGCGAATTCTGCATTGGAAAGCCCCGAGGTCCCGATCCTGCTCTCGAAGCATCGGGAAGACTCTATGGTAACGGTCATGGCCCGCGTCTATCATCCACGTGGCGGCGTATCGGTAACTTCTGGCTCGCCCAGAGTTTCGATTCCGTCCGGTTGTCCTACTATGGTGATAAACATATCATCGAGATCAATCAACGACGCCGCACGCTTGACATCGTCAAGTTTCACGGATTCGATAAGCCCATTGCGCTTATCGATATAGTCGATACCGAGATCTTCGAGCTGAACCCAGAGAACGATACTGGCGATTCGCGTACTGGAGCTGAAGCGCAGAGCGTACGAACCCGTCAGATATTGCTTGGCGTTTTGGAGTTCTTCCTCTGTCGGTCCATTCTCGGCGATATCCTTGAAAACAGATTTGATAACCTCTATCGACTCACGAACGCGTTCATTTTTGGTCGCAACGCCGCCAATGCACATGCCTGCATGATCGAGCGGATTAAGGTAGCTGTAAGCTGAATAGGCAAGCCCACGTTTTTCACGCACCTCTTCCATCAACCGCGAATTAAATCCGCCGCCGCCAATAATGTAATTCAGCACATAGGCGGGGTAAAAATCGGGATCATGACGTCTTTGGCCCGGAAATCCGAAATTGACTACCGTTTGCGGGGTCGCCATGGGAACGACGACCTGATTTGTCTCCAGTTTCCACTCGGCATCCGCAACCTCAAGAAGTTTTGGCTCTGCTGGAAGATCACCGAAAATCCTGTCAAGCGCCGGGGCGAGTTGTTCGGCGTTAATGTCGCCTACAACAGCAATCTTGAGATTAGAACGCGCGAATTTTTCTTTGACAAATGTCCTAAGATCTTCCGGCGTAATAGCATCAATACTGGCATTCGATCCCTTATCAGGCCGTCCATAGGGATGCTTTTCGAAGACCGTGGCGAACCAGACATCTCTTGCCACGCTTTCCGGATTTTCGTTGTTGGCCCTGATGATTGACTTGATCTGCTGGCGAACCCGCTCGACGGCGTCCTCATCCATGCGCGGACTTGTCAGGGCCAGACGAAGCAAGGAAAAGGCTTCGTCCTTGTTTTCAGACAAGGTTTTGATCCCGCCTGTAAAAGCGTCTGGCGCCGAATCGAAGGACATATCAATCGCCAGTTCCTGAAGCTTCTCCTGAAACTCCTGGCTCTTGATATCGCCTGCGCCTTCGTCGAGCGTACCGCTCACAAAATAAGCCAGACCTTCCTTCCCTTCCGGATCCTGAGCGCTACCGCCATGGAAACCGAACTGCATGGAGATCATCGGCAAGGTGTGATCTTCAACAAGCCAAGCCTCGATACCGTTCGGGCTGACAACTTTTTCTATGTTCATTGCATAGCCGGGTGAGGAGAAAGTAAACACGGATAACAGCAGGCTTGCAGCGGCATATCCGGGCAGACGGCAGACGCCTTGAAACGCCCTGGAAAAAGACATACGCATCGGGACAATCCTACTGAATGTTGGGTTTAGGCTTCGAAGCTGCGACATCCCTTGACACGGTCTCATCCAATACCTGTCTCAATTCTCCGGTAACGGACCGTTCGAGTACGAGGTGCTTTTTCGCAGCAGCCTTGATGTCATCCAGCGAGACCGCCTTCAACCTCTCGGCCCGTTTTTGCAGGTCTTCGACTGTCCTGCCGATCGCGAGCGCCCATCCATAAGTCCGGGCCAAGTTAAACTGGCTATCCTCACTATAGACAAGCTGCGCAATCATTTCCTTACGCGCGCGCTCCAGTTCAGCCTCGGTCACGCCATTTTGCTTGATTTCCTCGATGGCTTGATCGATCGAAGCTTCCACATCAGCCAGCGTCGCTTCGCCTTGAGGTATGGCGTAGACGCCAAAACGTCCATAATCTATCGCATCCGCCGAGAACCAGGCTCCCGCAGAAGACGCGATTTTTTCCTCCACGACAAGCTTGCGGTAGAGCCGTCCTGTCGCATTTGCTCCCATGACTGATGATAGTAAAGTCAGGGCTTCCGCTTCCCGCTCATCAGCATTCGTGTAGCTCGGTCCAAGATAATGCCGCGACAGATTTTCCTGAGAGACGCGCTCATCGGCTAGTATGACGCGGCGCGGCGCGGCATGGTCCGGCTCTTCGATGCGATCACTTCTGGCAATATTATCGACCGGCTCAACCTTGCCATACGTCTTTTTGGCAAGCTCGATCACGTCATCAGCCGTAACATCTCCGACCACAACGAGAATGGCGTTGTTGGGGGCGTAATAGCGCTTGTAGAAAGCGATCGCATCTTCCTGATTCAATTTCTTGATTTCATGCTCCCAACCAATGATCGGGATGCGGTAGGGATGCGCGACGTAAAGCGCTGCCGTCATCTGTTCGGACAGAATACTACTCGGATCATTGTCGACACGGGAGCGGCGTTCCTCAAGCACGACATCACGTTCCGTCCGCACATGGTCCTCATCGAGGGTCAGGTTGGCCATGCGATCCGCTTCCATTTCCATTACAAGCGGCAGCCGATCAGTCGCAACGCGCTGGAAATAGGCGGTAATATCCTGCGAAGTGAACGCGTTATCCTGACCGCCATTGCGTGCGATGATCTTGGAGAATTCACCAGGGCCAACCGTCTTTGTCCCCTTGAACATGAGATGTTCAAGAAAATGAGCAATCCCCGATTTTCCGGGCGCTTCATCAGCAGCGCCAACCTTGTACCAGATCACATGGCTGACAACCGGCGCACGGTGGTCGGGAATGACTACAATCCGCAAGCCATTTTCAAGCGTCGTTTCTGTGATTTTGGAGGAAGTATCGGCGTAGCTTGAAGAATAATTGAAACTAAGCGCCATCATAAAAGCCAAGAGAAAGGAAAATCCCCGTTTTCTCACCATCATAAGCTGAACCTGTCTAACCTAACACCCACTAATAGCTGTAACTTGATGACCACTAAATCATCAAGTTACAAATTGGAAATGCCCAAAAGTCAGACGACGCCAGTTTGATTACGGTTAAAACATTTATAATCTTATTTTTATTCAGTTTAGTATTCGTCGTCTGACGGACCACCGCTAACAGCTTTTGTGATGGCCTCTACTAAACCGGACTGACAGCGATATTCATCGCCGGCGTTCTTCTCAAATTCGTCAATATTGCCGTCATCCCAATTGCCGTTCTTGCAATATTCTTCGCGAGCTGCCGCTTCCGCCTCTGCTTTGCGCTTTTTGGAAACATCCGGATCCTCCGGCCAGTCTTGCGCAGAAGTCGAAGCCGTGACTTTCGAGCCGGGCACCGGCAATTTGTCGGTAGAGGGTGGCAGCACCAACCCCGCACGCTCCGGCACATCTTCCTCGACCTGTCGATTATTGAGATCGATCCCGACGGCTTCAAGCGCAGGGGCATCGAAGTAAACGTCACTGCCGCATCCTGCGATGCCTACACTGACCGCAGCAGGTATAAAGACACAACGGACCAGATTCTTCAAAATCATCCGATCTCTCCCCCTGAATATTGGATGGATGCCTTAAACGCTTTTTGAGACTTTTGTATGACTTGGCGCGATCCAGTCGATCAACAAGCCTATAACACCCAGCGTAATGGCAACGTCGGCTATATTGAACACGTACCAGTAATAGCCTGCATAGTGAAATGAAAAGAAATCCGCGACTGCGCCATGCACAATTCTATCGATCAGATTTCCAACCGCACCGCCGATGATCAGTCCGATTGACGCCGCAACCAGACGCGAATGCGAATAAGCCATCCATATGAACAGGACAAAAGCGGCAACGCTTGACAAACCGATCAGCAGATAGCGGCCCAGCTCACTGCTTTGAGGCAACTGACCGAAGGAAATGCCGGGGTTCCACAGCATAACGAGGTCCATGTAAGATGTTACCTCAACCCGTCCGCGGCTGCCGATCTCGTAGACCTCGAT
>JAHQVI010000141.1 GCA_019634405.1 Hyphomicrobiales bacterium | reverse complement strand
CCGGGATGGCGGTCTCAATCGTTTCTGCCGTCCAGGATTTGCCGGTCAGCGCGGCCTCGACCGCATTGGCGCGTTTCGGCGTCCCGGCCATGCCGCCAAAGGCGATGCGCGCGTCGGCAACCGAATTATTCTCAATACGGATGTTAAAACACCCGCATATGGCGGAGATGTCCTGATCGAAGCGTTTCGAGATTTTATAGCAGCGGAGTTGATCCCGGTTTTCGAGCAGCGGCATCTCTATCGCTTCGACGAACTCACCCGGTGCGCGGTCCTGCCTGCCATAGTCGATGAAAAATTCTTCCAGCGGCAATCTGCGGCGATCATCGCTCCTGCGCAGAACAAGCTCCGTACCAAGGGCAATTAGCGCTGGCGGCGTGTCTCCGATGGGGGAGCCATTGGCGATGTTGCCGCCGATCGTACCTGCATTGCGAACCTGCACCGCGCCAATGCGGCGGATCAATTCGCCGAAATCGGGATAGGCGTCCGCCAGCGTCTTTTCGGCATCGGCGTAGGTTGCGGCCGCCCCGATCCTGATCTTGCCATTGTCGATTTCGATTTTATGCAGCTCTGCAACCCGGCCTGTATATATGAGCGTGGGCAGATCGCGCATCTGCTTGGTCACCCAGAGGCCGATATCGGTCGCCCCGGCAAGAATGACGGCGTCCGGGAATTTGGCGTAAATCTGCGAGAATTCATCCAGACTGACGGGTGAAAAATAGCGGTTGTCACCATGGGTTATTCTCAGCGCTTCGCCACTCGCCATCGCGGTCAGAAGCGTTTGCTCCTGCGCGCGTCGCTCGACATCCCACGAGGGCGTGGTCATCTGCGCCGCATTTTCGGCTGCCCTGATTAATGGACCGTAACTGGTGCAGCGGCACAGATTGCCTGCAAAGCCGTCATTGATCGCCTGACGGCTGGCCGCCGTTCCGTCCAGGGTCATTGCATAGAGCGACATCACGAAGCCCGGCGTGCAGAAACCGCACTGGGAGCCATGTGTGTCAACAATAGCCTTCTGGCTGGGATGCAGGTCTCCGGACGGACCTTTCAGGCCTTCGACGGTCACGACGGACTTGCCGTGAACCATAGGCAGGAACTGGATGCAGGCATTGACCGCGCGGTAGTGGAGTTTGCCACCGGTCAGTTCGCCGACCGCGATGGTACATGCCCCGCAATCGCCTTCGGCGCACCCTTCCTTCGTGCCTGTCAATCGCTTCTCATAGCGCAGGTAATTCAGCAAAGTCGTCGTCGGAGACAACCCGGAGGCTGTCTGAGGCTTACCGTTCAGAACGAATCTGATCTCGTTCATATGCCTTATCCGACGTTAATGTCCTGGAGCAATATGCGATCCACATTGAATTTCATGCAATTTTTGTGCCTTTGAAAACATGCGGAATAATGCGTTTTTATGAGCGCCACTTAATTTGCCTCCATCAATTTACGGGTCAATAAGCGCGCCCGGCTGACGATTTCGCCGAGATCGGCTGTGACGAGGGCGCGGCCGCGAACGACCGGCTGTCCTTCGACGAACAGATCGCGCGGCGTGAACGGCCCGCACAGAACAAGGGCGGCGACCGGGTCCCATGCGCCTGCGCTTTCAAGCGTCGTCATGTCCCAAATGGCAAAGTCGGCGCGCTTTCCCGGCGCGAGAACGCCGCATTCAGGCCGTCCCAGAACTTCAGCTCCGCCTCGGGTTGCGATTTCAAGCGCTTCCCGCGCGCTCATCGCGTCAGCGCCATTCTTGACGCGCTGCATCAGCATGGCCTGCCGCGCTTCGCTCAGGAGATGGCCGGAATCGTTTGAAGCCGAACCGTCAACGCCAAGGCCGACCTTGACATGCGTATCCCGCCATTCACGAAGCGGCGCAATGCCGGAGCCAAGTCTGCAATTCGAGCAGGGGCAGTGCGCGACGCCGGTTCGCGTGCGGGCAAACAGGTCGATCTCGTCGGCATTCAGCTTGACGCAATGCGCATGCCAGACATCATCGCCAACCCAGCCCAGCTCTTCGGCGTATTGTCCCGGCCGGCAGCCGAAATTCTCCAGCGAATAGGCGATGTCTTCATCATTTTCGGCCAGATGAGTGTGCATCATCACGCCTTTGTCGCGCGCGAGCAGCGCTGTTTCGCGCATCAGATCGCGGCTGACGGAGAAAGGCGAGCAAGGCGCAAGACCTACCCGGATCATCGCGCCCTGGGACGCGTCGTGATGCGTATCGACAACCCGGATGCAGTCTTCAAGGATTGAATTTTCGTCTTCGGTAAGGATGTCCGGCGGCAGCCCGCCCTTGCTTTCGCCGATGCTCATCGAGCCGCGCGTTGCATGAAAGCGGATGCCGATGGTTTTTGCGCCATCAATTTCGTCCTCAAGCCGCGCGCCATTCGGGAACAGGTACAGATGATCCGAACTCATCGTGCAGCCTGACAAAGCCAGTTCGGCAAGTCCGATCTGCGCGGCGGTAAAGACATGCTCCGGCCCCATGCGCGACCAGATAGGGTAAAGCGATTGTAACCAGCCGAACAGCAGCGCGTCCTGCCCGGCGGGAACGGCGCGCGTCAATGTCTGCACCAGATGATGGTGGGTGTTGACGAGGCCGGGCGTGATCACGCAACCGGCCGCATCGATGATTGTATCTGCCTGGGCGGTCAACCCGGAGCCGATTTCCTTGACAACACCGTCCGTCACGAACAGATCGCAGTGAGATATCTCGCGGCGTTGATCATCCATCGTTACCAGAATGTCGGCGTTTTTTATCAACAGCTTCGACATCTTTGAGCACATCCTGTGTCAAGGAACGGTCACACTTCAGTAAGCCAGCCATTTCGCGAAACGGCAAGCCCGGTGTTTGCTTGCTAGGCATTCTCGTCGTCTGCCGCTTCTTCAGGCAGCAGCAGGTTGAGCGTGATCGCCAGAAAAGCGGCGGGAAGCAAGCCTGAGGTCAGCAGCACCTTGACCGTGTCGGGCAAATGCTGAAGCGCCCCCGGTTCTAGCTGCAAGCCGAGCCCAACGGACAGCGAAACGGCAAAAATCACCATATTTCGCCGGTTCCAGACGACGCCCGACAACATGTTGACACCAGCCGCCGCAACCATGCCGAACATGACGATCACACCGCCGCCAAGCACCTCGATAGGCACGGTCGAGATGACTGCGCCGATCTTGGGTACAAATCCGCAAATGATCAGGAAAAGCGCTCCGATCGTGACCACGTGGCGGCTCATGACGCCGGTCATGGCGATGAGGCCCACATTCTGGCTGAAGGACGTGTTGGGCAATGCGCCGAATATGCCGGACACGGCAGTGCCGAAGCCGTCCGCATAGGTCGCGCCGGCAATTTCCTTATCGGTCGCTTCGCGGCCAGCGCCGCCCTTGGTGATGCCGGACACATCGCCGACCGTCTCGATCGCGGAAATCACGCCCATCAGGCATATGCCGATGATCGCGCCTGCGCTGAATTCAAGCCCGAAATGCAAGGGATCCGGCGTCATGAACCATGCGGCGCGGCCGATATTGGCAAAGCTGACCATGCCGAACAGCATCGCGACGACATAGCCTGCGATAAGACCGACAAGGACAGCGGCCACCGACCACAGGCCGCGCGCGAAGAATTTCAGCGCCAGGGTTACGACGATAACGACGAGAGCCACGGTCCAGTTGAGCAGGCTGCCATATTCAGGTGTGCCGATTGCAGGCACGCCGCCTGCCGCATACTGAATACCCACTTTGATGAGCGATAGCCCGATCATGAGGACGACGAGCCCTGTCACCAGCGGCGGAAGCGCAAAACGAATCCGGCTGATAATTGTGCCGAGCGAGGCATGAAAAATGCCGCCAACGATGATGCCGCCCATCAGGATCGCGATGGCGTCGACCCCCTTGCCCGCGACGAGCGGGATCATGACCGGCAGGAAGGCAAAGCTTGTGCCCTGTACAATGGGCAACCTTGCGCCGACCGGCCCCAGTCCGATCGTCTGGATGAGCGTGGCGAGTCCGGCAAACAGCATTGACATCTGGATCATGTAGATCAGGTCGCCAACGCCGGGCGTGCCGAAACCGAATCCGGCCGCCCCCGCAATGATGATCGCAGGCGTGACATTGCTGACGAACATCGCAAGCACATGCTGTATGCCGAGCGGCACCGCCTTGTTGATTGACGGCATATAGTTCGGATCGCGCAATTGATCCGGTGTTCCCAGAGATGTATCCCGCGCCATTTCATTGCCCCTTCATGTGTTAGCCAGAGGGTGGCTATGCAAATCCGGGACCAGCATCGTTCAAATAAACAAAGCGGGTCAAACTTACACGGATTGCATATAAAGGATACGAACAGCCTAAATTTTATGCAACAACCCCGTCATCCGACCAGTTACGGCAGCTTGTCAGCAAGGCGGAGGCGAGCAATCCGCTCGACCTGTGTGCAGGCGGTCGCAAACTCGGTCTGCTGATCGTTTGGCAGACGCGCCTGAAACTGCTGCAGGATCTGCTCCTTTGTCAGACCTTTGACGGCAAGAATGAACGGGAAGCCGAAACGGGACGTGTATTCGCTATTGAGATTTTGAAAGCGATCGCGTTCGGCGTCCGTCAGGGCGTCGAGGCCAGCCGATGCCTGTTCGCCGGTTGATTCGGTCGTGAGCTGCCTGGCGTCGGCGAGCTTTCCGGCAAGATCGGGATGCGCCCTCAAGACGCCCATGCGCTGTTCCTCGCTTGCCCGCCGGAAGATCCGGCAGAGCGCGCTGTGCAGTCCGATCGCGGTATCGTGTGCTGGTCCAAGCTCGATCGACCAGGCTTGCTGCGCGATCCAGGGCGAGTGTTCGAATATGCCGCCAAAATGGCTGACGAATTCCTCTTGCGGCATTTCTGAAGGAATGAGATTGCGTTGCTGCGCCGGGTGATGGCGCCGCCAATGTTCGGCTATATCGATGCGGCGCGCCAGCCAGACCCTTGAATGTCCCTGAACGTAATCGATAAAGCGGCCAATTGCGGCGGCGCGCCCCGGGCGTCCGGCAAGACGGCAATGCAGCCCGATATTCATCATTTTCGGTGTGCCGGCCAGACCTTCCTCATAAAGAACATCGAAGCTGTCCTTCAGATAGCTGTAGAACTGGTCGCCGGTAGCGAAGCCCGACGGGGTTGCAAAGCGCATGTCATTGGCGTCGAGCGTATAGGGAATGATGAGTTGTGCCCTGCCGTCACGCCAATGCCAGTAGGGCAACTCGTCGGCGTAGCTGTCGGACACATAGTCGAAGCCGCCATCCTGCGAGGCGATATCGACCGTGTTAACGGAGCAGCGGCCCGTATACCAGCCGCGGGGCCGCGCGCCCGTGGCCTCCGTATGGATGCGGATGGCTTCAAGCATGTCCGCGCGTTCGGCTTCCGGCGTATGGTCCTTGTAGTCGATCCACTTCAACCCGTGTGACGCAATCTCCCAATCGGCGTCCAGCATGGCCTGCACGTGCTCGGGCGAGCGCTCCAGCGCCGTGGCGACACCGTAGACCGTGACCGGCACGCTGCGCGATGTGAACATCCGGTGCAGCCGCCAGAAACCGGCCCGTGCGCCATATTCATAAATCGACTCCATATTCCAGTGCCGCTGTCCCGGCCAGGGCGAAGCGCCGGGAATTTCGGACAGGAATGCTTCCGACGCTTGATCTCCGTGCAGGATGCAATTCTCGCCGCCTTCCTCGTAATTGAGCACAAACTGGACGGCAATGGCGGCGTTTCCGGGCCAGTTGGCGATTGGCGGCTTTTGGCCGTAACCTTGCATGTCGCGTGGATAACGCATGGGATTGCTCATGAATCTGTTAGTGTTGGCCGGGATTTTAACATGCTTGCACTGGCACGCGATGATCAAGTGCGATGATTGATGTGAACGTCTGATCGGAGACAGTAATGGCAAAGGGCGGATATGTTACGACGCATGCGCTGGATACGAGCCTCGGCAGGCCCGCTTCCGGGCTGAAGGTCGAGGTCTATCGTTTGGATGGTGAAAGCAGGACGCATATTGCCAGTATGGCGACGAATGCGGATGGCCGCACCGATCAGCCGGTCATTGGGGGCGAAGATATTGCCGAGGCGGTCTACGAGTTGGTGTTTCACGCCGGGGCGTATCTGGACAAAACGCTCGGCGCATCGGACGGGGTCCGGTTTCTGGACACCATCCCGATCCGCTTTGGGGTAAGCGACGCCAGCCAGCATTATCATGTGCCGCTGCTGCTTTCGCCCTTCGGCTATTCAACCTATCGCGGAAGTTGATCGCGCCGGGTTCGGGACGTCGTCCGAACCGGGCAATATTCTTACATCGCGCGATCGAGCACGCATTCCGGCAAATCCGTATGAGGGGGCTATCTGATGACCGATTATCCGATACTTTGGGAGTGGCTGACATTTGCGGTGCGCTGGGCGCATGTCATTGCCGCAATCGGCTGGATCGGCGCATCCTTCTATTTCATTGCGCTCGATCTCGGCTTGCGGAAACCGGACGGCCTGCCCGAAGGCGTGCGCGGCGAGGAATGGCAGGTGCATGGCGGCGGTTTTTACCATGTGCGGAAATATACGGTCGCCCCGCCGGGCCTGCCCGAACACCTGATCTGGTTCAAATGGGATTCCTATGCGACATGGCTGACCGGCTTCGCGATGATGTGCGTGATCTACTATGCGGGGGCGGAACTATATCTGGTCGATACCGCCATTCTCGATGTGGCGCCCGGCATTGCGATTGCGATTTCCATCGCCTCTCTGGTCTTCGGCTGGGTTGTCTATGATCTGATTTGCCGCTCACCGGCAAGCAAAAGCGATACGGGGTTGATGCTGCTGCTTTTTGTTGTGCTGGTGGCGATGGCCTGGGGCTATACGCAGCTTTTCGCCGCCCGCGCCGCCTTCCTGCATCTTGGCGCATTCACCGCGACAATCATGACGGCCAATGTTGCGATGATCATCATGCCCAATCAGCGCAAGACCATCGCCGCGCTCAAGGCCGGTCGCGAGCCCGATCCGGCCTACGGCATTCAGGCCAAGCAGCGTTCGCTGCATAACAACTATCTCACCCTGCCGGTGATCTTCCTGATGCTGTCTACCCATCATCCGCTCGCCTTTGCAACGGACTACAACTGGCTGATTGCGTCGCTGGTGTTTCTGATCGGCGTCTGCATTCGCTATTATTTCAATAGCTATCATGCCCAGAAGGGCGTTTTCGTCTGGCCCTGGCTGGCGGCACTGGGCATTTTCGGGATGATTATCTGGCTTTCGACTTTCAATAGCCTGCAGACCACGGATACAGCGCAGGCGGATCAACCGCTCGAAGAAATGCGTTTCGCTGGCGGGCCGGATTTCGATAAGGTTCAGGAACTGCTCGGCTACCGCTGCGTCATGTGCCATACGGCGGAGCCGCTTTGGGAGGGTATAGCCTCGACACCAAAAGATGTCAGCTTCGATACAGGGCGGGACATTGCCCGGCATGCGCGCGAGATTTATCTCCAGGCTGGTATTTCCCGCGCCATGCCGCCTGCAAACATCACATATATGGAAGATAGCGAGCGCCAGCTGATTGCCGACTGGTATGAAAATGCTGTTCTTGAGCGGAAGTGATATACTGCAGCCATGAGCGATCGCTATCGACTTGCGGACCGGATTGTGGAGCGCATTGAGGAGCTAGGCGAAATATCGGAAACGCCAGGCATGCTGACGCGCGTCTGCTTTTCGCCTGAGCACCGCCGGGCCGCCGATCTCATTCTTGGCTGGATGCGCGATGCAGGCATGGCCGCACGGATGGATGAAATCGGCAATGCGGTCGGCCGTTATGAGGGGGCTCAGCCCGGCCTGCCATGCCTCATGCTTGGCTCGCATTACGACACTGTGCGCGATGCGGGCAAGTGGGATGGACCGCTGGGCGTTATTACCGCGATCGAATGCGTGGCTGATCTGGCGCGGCGCGGCCTACGCCTGCCATTGGCGATCGAGGTCGTTGGTTTTGCCGATGAGGAAGGCGTTCGGTTTTCCTCGACGCTCCTGGGCAGCAGCGCCATTGCGGGTACATTCGACAAGCGCCTGTTGGACGCGAAAGGGCGCGACGGCTTGACCATGCGCGAGGCGGTCTTGGCCTTCGGGCTTGAGCCGGACGCGATCGGTCGCGCGGCACGGAAGCGATGCGGCATTCATGCCTATATCGAGTTGCATATCGAGCAGGGGCCCGTGCTGGAAGAAAAGGATCTGCCGGTTGGCGTCGTGACGGCGATCAGCGGTGCGAGCCGCTTCCGGATCGAGCTGGACGGCCGGGCCGGACATGCGGGCACCGTACCGATGACTTTGCGCCGCGATGCGCTTGCCGGTGCTGCGGACTGCATTGCCGCCGTTGAAAGACGATGCTGCGGCGTTGCCGGGCTGGTCGGTACAGTCGGCCAGATCACAGCCGAGCCGGGCGCGACGAACGTCATTCCCGGCCGCGTCAGTTTCTCTGTCGATCTCCGCGCCAGCGAAGATCAGATCCGCGAAAATACGATCGCGCGCGTTCTGGAGGACCTTCGGGAGATTGCGGCCCGGCGTAATCTGAGGCTCGCCATTGCCAAAACGCATGAGTGCGGGACAGTCCAATGTGCAGTATGGCTGCGCGAGCAGATCGCCGCCGCGATCAAGGCAGGCGGACATTCTGTGACTGAGTTGCCGAGCGGGGCAGGGCATGACGGCATGGCGATGGCCGATATTGCCGATATTGGAATGATCTTCGTGCGCTGCCGCGACGGCGTCAGCCATCATCCGGACGAACATACCGAAACGGCGGATGTCGAGGCGGCGGCCCTGACGCTCCTGCATTTCATCGAAAATTTCAAGCCACATACGGAGCCTCGCATATGAGCGATCAATCCGATCTGACAATTCGGGACTTTCTCGCCGCCCGGCGCGACGCGCAGACGGACTTCCTTGGCGAACTGGTTCGCATGCCATCCGACAATCCGCCGGGCGACTGCGCCGCACATGCCGCCAAAGCCGCCGAATTGCTCGAAGCGCTCGGCTTCACGGTCGAATGTCATGACGTCCCGACAGAACTGGCCGCAAAAAACGGCATGATCTCCGCTACGAATCTGATCGTGCGGGAGCGCTTTGGGGAAGGGCCGACGATTGCGCTGAACGCGCATGGCGATGTGGTGCCGCCGGGGCTGGGCTGGACGGTCGATCCGTATAGCGCCGAAATCCGCGACGGCTTTATGTATGGCCGAGGCGTCGCCGTCTCGAAATCCGATTTCGCGACTTATGCATTTGCCTTGCTTGCATTGAAGAAGGCCGCCGCCGAAGGCGCAAAGCTTGCCGGTGGCGTCGAGTTGCATCTGACCTATGATGAAGAGGCTGGCGGCGCGATCGGACCGGGCTATATTCTGGACCAGGGGTTATCACGGCCGGACTATGCGATATCGGCGGGTTTTGCCTATGATGTCGTGACGGCTCACAATGGTTGCCTGCATCTCGAAGTCGAGGTGATTGGAAAATCCGCCCACGCTGCAATGCCGGAATCCGGCGTCGACGCGCTTGAGGCGACTACGGATATTCTGGGAGCGCTTTATGGTTTGAGGCGCACGCTGCGGGAGCGTGTTTCGCCTTTGCCGGGAATTGGCGCGCCGGGGCTGACCGTTGGACTGATATCCGGTGGCATCAATACCAATGTCGTGCCGGACAAGGTTACGTTCCGCATCGATCGCCGCATCACGCCTGACGAGGATGCCGGGGCGGTTGATGCTGAACTCCGTCGGCTGATTGAAGAGGTTGCGCAACGCCATGAAGGCATATCTCTGGCCATACGCTGTATTCTGCTGGCCACGCCTTTCGTTCCGATAGCCGGACAGGACATGCTTGCCGAAGTGATCCAGAAACGCGCGACATCCGTCATCGGTGCGCCAGTGGGCGCGAAAGGCGTTCCGATTTATACGGATGCACGGCTATATTCATCCGCTGGAATTCCGACTGTCCTGTATGGAGCCGGCCCGCGAACGCTGTTGGAAGCGAACGGTCATCGCGCTGATGAAAAGCTCAAGCTGGATGACCTCTACAAGGCGACCGAAATTGTCGCTCTGACGCTGATGGATCTTCTGGCGGAAAAGTCGCAGGCCGCGTCGTAACAGGGACTCAACGGATCATGGCGCAATGCTGCCCGCCAGGCCCGGGCTGAGAATGGAGCGGTGCTGTAAATGTGCCTTTGAGCGAATATAAGAATCGTGTGCTGACCCGCTACTGCGAAAAGCTGGTCTCGTATCTGCGAGGTCATGGCGAACTGTGCGGGCGTGCCATGCACGCAGCCGTCACCGAGCTCTCCATTCTTCTTCTTCAAGGCGAGACGGGCGCCGGAAAACAGCTTGTCGCGCGCATCGTTCATTGCAACTCGATGGGCGCCCACTTCGCAGGACGCCTGCCGAAAGGCTAAAGCGCCCGATCTAAACCGCGCTCAACTGCGGCGCTTTATCTCTTTGCGTAAGCACCGGATTTGTTCGAAAACCGGTAGCTGCTTTTCGGTCCGATGCTGTACACACCTGTGTTTACGCGTTTTCCGGGCGGCGAACCGGAGCTACTTTGCCTGAATGAGCTGGTGGCCATCGAGGCGCATCCACCTGGACGCGCGGTGATGTAGATTGTTTTTGGCGGCATAAAGATTGTTGGCATGCTCGCGGGCGAGCGGCGGCCTGGGATCTGTTAAAGGAAGTTGAGTCAAGCGGGCAATGGAAAGTTTTCTGATTCTTGGTTTTCTGGTTGGTATGAGTCACGCGCTGGAGGCAGATCATCTTGCGGCGGTTGGGGCTATGGCCTCGGGCCGAAATTCCGCAAGACGGTTGGCGTTCATGGGGGCCGCCTGGGGGCTCGGCCATACGGTCACACTGTTTCTGCTTTGCTCGGCTGTCATCCTGTTTGGCTATGTCCTGACCGATCATGCGGCCGCTGCCCTCGAACTGGCTGTCGGCGTCATGCTTGTCGTGCTGGGCGGGAAGGTCTTGTATCGAATGATCCGATCAAAGATCCACTTCCACGTTCATGATCATGGCGATGGACAGCCTCACATTCACGCCCATAGCCATGCGCAGGCAAGCGGGGCTCACAGCCAGGACGCGCATGAGCATCAGCATCCGCCGAGACTGCCAATCCGTGCGCTGATGGTTGGATTGATTCATGGCGCGGCCGGCTCTGCTGCTCTGCTTGCATTGGCGCTTGCTGCATCGCGTGAGCCTTGGCTTGCGCTGGCATATGTCGCCGTGTTCGGAATTGGTTCGATTTGCGGCATGGCGATGCTGACCTTCGTGGTCGCCTGGCCGATGAAATTTGCCGAGCGAAGCGCGCGCTGGCTCCATGGCAGGGCGCATGCGGCGATCGGCATGGTCGCCATTGCCCTTGGCGGAATGCTGATTGTGGAAACCTTGCCGGTTGCGCTGGAATTGATCTGACGCAAATGGATCCTGCGTTAAATTTGTGGCGAAGGAGGCGGCACCTGAAGGGGCAGGCCTTCGAATTCATACAGATGTTAGCAACTATTGCGCGTGAATTGGATAAAATTGGGTGCGCGTCAAGCTATGTCGCTGATGCTGACCGTCAACGGATGTATTATGAAGTTAAAGGCAATCATTATATAACATTTGGCAATATGTTTCATTCCATACTCGCTCAAACGCTTGATAATAATTTGTCTGCGACGTCCGGAAATCATGCGAGGCGGTCTATGGTATGCATACAGGCTTGACCGGTGAAGCTTGTGAAGAAGCGTTGCGTCAGAATTTTTGGCGCTGTCATGAATAGATTTATCTTCTCGCAATATGGTGTTGTCATCGCCAAGCAAAAACCGGTATAAAATAAAAAACATAAGTAAATCACGTAATTGAATAAGAAAAAACTGTATGGTTTTCTGGCGTCATACTGGAAATGTTCAGCAGGAAATGGATTGGAATCAGTTTGCAAGATCTGGCGGGAGTGGTCGTGTGAACAATGTTACTGTGTTGCAAGACCAATCACAATGAATGGTAAAAGTGGCAATTTATAGCGCATGAGTTATGGGGAACATGTTATAGATAAGTCCCATGAATGCGTCAAAATCGCCCTCGCAAAGAATGCGCTCCGTACAGTCCCGCACCTCTATTGGCTCATTTGATTATGTGATCGTCGGTGCGGGGTCGGCTGGGTGCGTGCTCGCAAATCGGTTGAGCGCTGATCCGGGAAAGCGCGTGCTGCTTCTGGAAGCGGGTGGCCACGATCGACGCTTCTGGGTCAATGTGCCGATTGGCTATCTCTACTGCATGGGAAATCCGGCGACGGACTGGTGCTTCAAGACAGAGCCGGAAGCGGGGCTTAACGGTCGCGCGATCAACTATCCGAGAGGTAAGTTGCTTGGCGGCTGCTCGTCGATCAATGGCATGATCTATATGCGCGGGCAGGCGCAGGACTACAATCTCTGGCGTCAGCATGGCAATCCCGGCTGGGGCTGGACCGACGTTCTTCCATATTTTCTGAAGTCTGAAGATCATGCCACAAAGCAAAGCGTTTATCATGCGCAAGGCGGGGAACTACGCATTGAAAAACAACGGCTTAAATGGCCGATACTCGACGCGGTTCGCGAAGCCGCCCAGGAGTTGGGCATTCCGCAAGTTGATGATTTCAATAGCGGAACAAATGGAGGTTCCGGCTATTTCGAGGTGAATCAGCGGCGTGGCGTTCGCTGGAGCGCCTCGCGCGCCTTTCTCGCCCCGGTTCGCACCCGCAGAAATCTCACGATCATGACCCATACCCATGTCGAGAGGCTGATCTTTGACGGGCACCGGGCTATTGCCCTCGACTATCGTCATAAAGGCGAACCGGGCAGGGTGCATGCCAATGGCGAGATCATCCTGTCAGCAGGCGCGATCGGATCGCCCAAGATCCTGGAGATGTCAGGTATTGGAGATGGAGATGTCCTCAGGCGCGCCGGGATAGATGTGTTTCTTGAAATGCCGGGGGTTGGCGAAAACCTTCAGGACCATCTCCAGATCCGCAGTATTTTCCGTATACAGAATGCACGCACGCTTAATGAAATGCAGTCAACGCTCTGGGGGCGGATGAAAATCCTTGCTGAATATGCGTTCCGGCAATCCGGCCCGATGGCGATGGCCCCCAGCCAGCTTGGGATCTTTGCGCGTTCTCACCCGCGCTATAGCGAGCCGAACATTGAATATCACGTTCAACCTCTGTCGCTGGACCGCTTCGGCGAGCCTCTGCACAAATTTCCCGCACTGACATTGTCCGTGTGCAATTTACGGCCGCAAAGCCGTGGTCATGTTCATGTCGTCAGCCCTGATTTTGATGAACCGCCGAAGATCAGTCCGAACTATCTATCGGCTGATGAAGATCGCATGGTGGCTGTATCGGCGCTGCGTCATGCTCGCCGCCTGATGCGGACAAGGCGAATGCATGAATTTTCGCCGAAAGAGCTGCTGCCAGGCGTTGAGATACAAAGCGAAGATGAACTCATTCACGCCGTCGGCGATATTGCGACGACGATTTTCCATCCGGTTGGAACCGTAAAGATGGGACAGGATCACAAGGCCGTTGTCGGGCATACGCTGAAAGTTCACGGCCTTGAGGGCTTGCGTGTCGTTGACGCGTCGATCATGCCGACAATCATCTCCGGGAATACGCATGCGCCCGTCGTCATGATTGCGGAAAAGGCGGCCGAGATGATCGCCAGAAACATCTGAGAACTATCGCCTTGCAGCCATTCAACGCCAACACGCTTCGGGCCGTGTGCTGGCAAATCCAGCCAGCACACATTTCGAAAAAATTACAAAGCGTAGTCGCGCCCGAGCGCTCTGGCCTGTTCGCGTGCGCTCGGATTGACAGACGGCCGGAACGGCACATCGCATACGATTGCGTCAACCGGTTTGCCGGATTGTTCGCAATAGGCTTCTGGGACCTCGACAGCCAGTGGCGTGCCCACTGCTGACAGATGATGCGGCACCCAGCATAGCGCGATATTGGTCTGCAATTCCGGAGACCACCATGGCGAAGTGACATAGCCGCATCGATGGCCGTCCGGTTCGGATATCAACCAGAAATCATTGGCGTAGTCCGTGATCGGCTTGCCGCCAAGTTTGATCCCGACCATCTGCATCTTGAACGGAAAGCCGCCTGCATCGATCATTGTGCGCTGACGCTCCAGTTCCTCCTTGCCGATATAGTCCGCTTTCTTCTTGCGCGGTACCTGATAGGACAGGTTGACTTGGAACGGCGAGGTCTCGAAATCAAGATCCTGTCCCCAGGACAGAATACCCGCTGCGATCCGGCGATGATGAGCCGGCGCAATCACGCGCAGGCCATAGCTTGCGCCCGCGCCGCGAACCGCATACCACACGGCCTCGGCATGGATTGACGAATCAATCGTGTAGATTTCATAACCTTTTTCGCCGGTGAAGCCGGTCTGGCTGACAATGACATCGGCTCCGGCCAGCTTGGCGCGCATCAACCCGTAATAGGGCATCGAGCGAACCTCATCGCCAAACAGCTCGCTCATCAGGTCTTCCGACAGCGGTCCCTGGATCTGAAGCGGAGAAACGTCGATCTCGCCAATATCGACATTGAAGCCCTTGGCGACATTCACGCCCTGAAGCCACATCATCAGATCGCTGTCGGAGATCGAGAACCAGAACTCGTCTTCGGCGAGACGCAGCAGAACAGGATCGTTCAGTATGCCGCCCTTATCGTTGCAGAGAATGGCGTATTTGCCGTTCATGGGCCTGATCTTGGTCGCATCGCGGGTAATGACGAAGTTAACGAATGCTTCTGCGTCCGGTCCCTTGACGCGGATCTGGCGCTCGACGGCCACATTCCACAG
This sequence comes from Hyphomicrobiales bacterium, assembly GCA_019634405.1. Taxonomy (GTDB): domain Bacteria; phylum Pseudomonadota; class Alphaproteobacteria; order Rhizobiales; family Rhodomicrobiaceae; genus JAHQVI01. The sequence continues at coordinate 835 of JAHQVI010000141.1, read as the reverse complement.
CGTTACCCGATTGATCAGCGCGTCATATTCAGCCATTGCGCCGCCATCTTCGGGACGGACATAACCACGCGGATGATAGATGCGGTTATAGACAGTTGCTCGCCAGCATCCCGCTTCGACCGATAAATGCCAGAAGGGCGATTTTCGCACCCGTGTCGAAATTAGCAACTGCACGGGCGTCGGTCCCGATTGACGCAGATTGATCGGTACCAGCCGGTCTGACTGGTCAATATCGGGTACGTTGGGGTGAGAGCGGTTTGGGGGAGATGCTTGGTTGAAATCGACCACGGACATGGCATGCCTCTTGAGCCTGATTGCTGGATATTTTCAAACAAGCCACAAGTAAATGCGGGCAGATGATCTGATTGCGACACCGGACAGTCCAAAATCGGCGTGATATGTCGTGTTCTGGACCGCAGAGGCGGCTTCAGACATTCAGGAAGCGCCGCGCAACTTGCTGGACGATGCGTTTCAGGGGCTTGCGGCCCACACGCGGCTTTATCAAGCTTGGTTATGAGGCTTATCGCGACCGCTTGGAGGCTGCGCGCCTGCGCCTTCGCAAGAACGGAGCGATCAATCGTCACTATGCGGGCGCGCTGATCGCCGCCAGTTGCAATCCGCAAACGACCTATGCCGATCGCTTTGCGCTTTGGAATTTACCACCAATCGATGCCCCTTACGCGCCCGGTTCGAGCGCAAATCTACACGTCACGCAAAGACCGAATGATAGGGCCGCAGAAATTGGTGATAGCTGCAACCGGCCCATTCCGAACCTTCGCTGTGTTCGCCAATGCTGTATTGCTGCTTTCCCCAAGCGGACTTTGGTCATGCTTGG